>CANGZG010000089.1 GCA_947458415.1 Comamonadaceae bacterium
CCAAGCAGGCGAGACATGTGGTGGTGGTGGGAACCCAATGGGGTGACGAGGGCAAAGGCAAGTTGGTCGATTGGTTGACTGAGCGCGCCCAAGGTGTGGTCAGGTTTCAGGGCGGTCACAACGCAGGGCACACGCTCGTCATCCATGGCGTGAAAACCGCGCTGCATTTGATCCCCAGCGGCATCATGCGTCCTGGGATTCGGTGTTACATCGGTAACGGGGTGGTGTTGTCAGCGGGGAAATTGTTTGAAGAAATCGAAGGATTGGAAAAGGCCGGGGTTGAGGTGCGTTCCCGTTTGCGCATCAGCGAAGCCTGTCCGTTGATCTTGCCTTTTCACGCGGCGCTGGATGTCGCCCGTGAAGCCGCTCGCGAACAAGGCGGGGCTGAAAAAATTGGCACCACCGGTCGTGGCATTGGCCCGTCGTACGAAGACAAAATTGCCCGACGCGCATTGCGGGTCCAAGACTTGAAATACCCCAAGCGATTTGAAGAGAAATTGCGCGAATTGCTGACGTTGCACAACCATGTGTTGACCACATTTTTGGGTTCGCGAGAATTCACATTTGGTGACGCCTTGAAACCTTATGTGGTGAACGGTGAGGTGCAATTCCAACCAGTGTTTGACGAGGCCATGCGCCATGCAGAATTGCTCAAACCCATGATGGCCGATGTGTCTCGCGAGCTGAACGATGCCCATGCCCATGGCGAGAATTTGCTGTTCGAAGGCGCACAAGGCACATTGCTGGATGTGGACCACGGCACCTACCCGTTTGTCACCTCCAGCAATTGCGTGGCGGGCAATGCCGCTGCAGGTTCAGGTGTAGGACCGGGCATGCTTCATTATGTGTTGGGCATCACCAAGGCGTATTGCACCCGTGTGGGTGGAGGGCCGTTCCCAACCGAACTTGATTGGGATGTGCCAAACACACCAGGCTGGCACATGAGCACGGTGGGTGCAGAAAAAGGCACCACCACAGGCCGCTATCGCCGCTGCGGATGGTTTGACGCCGCCTTGCTCAAACGCAGCGCACAGGTCAACGGATTGAGTGGTTTGTGCATCACCAAACTCGATGTGCTCGATGGTTTGAGCGAACTCAAGCTGTGCACCGGTTACCAATTGCATGGTCAGCACACTGACATCTTGCCCATGGGCGCAGACGACATTGCAGACTGCGAACCGGTGTATGAAACCATGCCTGGATGGACCGACAGCACGGTCGGCATCACTGACCGGGCACGTTTGCCTGTGCAAGCGCAGGCTTATTTGAAGCGCATCGAAGAAGTCACCGGTGTGCCGATTCACATGATTTCCACGAGCCCGGACCGAGACCACACCATTTTGATCCGTGACCCTTTTCAACCTTGATTTGCGAGCCTTGCCATGCTGACTGAAGACGGTAAACATTTGTACGTGTCCTACGACGAATACAACAACCTGATTGAAAAACTGGCGATCAAAATCCACCAATCGAATTGGGAGTTCGACACCATCTTGTGTCTGGCCAGAGGCGGCATGCGTCCAGGCGATGTGTTGTCGCGCATTTTTGACAAACCGTTGGCCATCATGTCCACCAGTTCCTACCGTTCTGAAGGCGGCACGGTGCAAGGCCATTTGGACATAGCGCGCTACATCACCACACCCAAGGGTGAAATCGCTGGACGCGTGTTGTTGGTAGACGATTTGGCAGATTCAGGCCACACTTTGAATGCGGTCATTGATTTGTTGAAAAACAATTACTCGCCCATCACCGAACTCAGAAGCGCAGTCATTTGGACCAAAGGTGTGTCCAGTTTTGTGCCTGACTTTTCAGTGGAGTTTTTGCCCACCAACCCGTGGATACACCAACCGTTCGAAGCCTACGACACGATGCGCCCAGTGCACTTGCTGGAGAAATGGCGGGTCTGAGGCATGAAGCCTGATACCGCGCTGATCCACCACGGTTACGTGGCGCCGCAGGATTTTCAGTCGCCCCAAATCGCGGTACACAAAGCGTCTTCGGTGTTCTTTCCCCATGTCAAAGCCATGCGTGAGCGCAATTGGTTGGACAAAACCGGTTACACCTATGGCTTGCATGGCACACCCACCACGTTCACCTTGGAAGAACGCTTGTGTCAGCTGGAAGGCGCCAAGCATGCGCTGCTGTTACCGAGTGGTTTGGCCGCCCTCGCGCAAGTGAATTTGGGGTTGCTGAAATCGGGTGATGAAATTTTGATACCCGACAACGCCTACGCGCCGTTGAAGTCTTTGGCCGAAGCAGAGTTGGCGCACTGGGGCATCACACACCAGTATTACGACCCGATGAACCCGCAAAGCTTGGCGGAAAGCATCGGTCCTCAAACCCGTTTGGTGTGGTTGGAAGCGCCTGGTTCGGTCACTTTGGAATTTCCTGATTTACCCGCTTTGCTTCGCATTTGCCAGTCGCATGGTGTGTGGACTGCTTTGGACAACACTTGGGGCGCGGGCATTGCGTTTTCCGCGTTCAATTGTTTGCCCGATGCCCCCCTTGGGCAACAAGGTGTTGACATCAGTGTCCATGCGCTGACCAAATACCCCAGCGGCGGCGGTGATGTGCTGATGGGCAGCATCACCACGTGCCGCGATGACCTTGCCAAGCGGCTCAAACTCAGTCACATGCGTTTGGGGTTTGGCGTGGGCGGCAATGACGCCGAATTGGTGTTGCGTTCATTGCCCAGCATTGGCATGCGGTACCGCGCGCAAGACGCAAGCTGTCGGCGCGTCGCGGCTTGGTGCTTGCAGCAACCAGCGATTGCCCAAGTGTTGCACCCGGCAGTGGCTTCGTCACCTGGTCATGCCCATTGGCGAGACCTGTGTGCGCAAGGGCTTGCCGAAGACGCACCCGTGCATTCGGGTGGTGCGGCGGCCAGTTTGTTGGGTTTGCGTTTCCACCCTCGTTTCAAGCCATCCCAAGTAGATGACTTTTGTAACCGATTGACATGCTTCAAATTGGGTTACAGCTGGGCGGGACCGATCAGCTTGGCGGTGCCGTATGACTTGAAGACCATGCGCCAAATGGCCGATCCCTCATTGCTTGAAGGCGGTTATGTGCGTTTGTCGATTGGCTGGGAAGCGGCAGACGATTTGACAGAAGACTTGGCGCAAGCTTTGGCTGCGTTCACTCAAGAAAACTGATCGCTTAATTGCTGAGCCAAGTGCCGCATGCTGCTCGGATGGCGGTCTGGCAACGCCGCTTTGCGTGCATGGGCAAATTGAACAAAATTGCGCGCCACCGATTTGGCATAGGTCGGGTCGTAATGGTGAATCAGCAAATCGCGCACCACCGGTTCCACCTTGCCTTGTTCCAGTTGTGTTTGCCAAGCGTGAACCACCGCTTTGCCTTTGAGTTCGGTCAGCAAGGTCAAGCGTTCGGCAAATTGTGCGCGGTCGTCTGCGAAGAATGCATAGTCTTCCATCAGCAATTGCACGCGTTCATCGTCACTCAGTTGCAAGTCAATGCAAGGACTCTCGCGCATGGCGTCCATCAGTGCTTGCGGCACCGCGACATTGCCCACTTTTTTGCTTTCTGCTTCGACAAACACGGGACGGGCTGGGTCAAATTGTCGCAATGCGTCCCACACCAAGGTGTCGAAATTTTTTTGACTGGGTTGTGGCACACCGGGTATGCGTCCGAGCACGGAACTGCGGTGGCGGGCCAGCTCTTCCAGGTCCAACACCTGAGCGCCACCTGTCTGCAATGCATGAAGCAAGCGGGTTTTGCCCGAACCGGTCGGTCCGGTGATGATTTGAAACCGCAGTGGTTTGACCAAGCGTGAAATGTCGTTCAGCATGGCCGCCCGAAAGGCTTTGTAGCCACCCTCAATAAACCAGACGCGAAAGCCGATTTGACCCAACACCAGTGCCAATGAGCCACTGCGTTTGCCGCCGCGCCAACAGTAAATCAATGGTTGCCAATCTTTTGACAAGCCCATGACGTTGCGTTCAATGTGTTTGGCAATGTTGGATGCCACCAGCATCGCACCCACTTTGTTCGCCTCGAACGGGCTGGCTTGTTTGTAAAGCGTACCGACACGAACGCGCTCTTCATTGGTCAGCGAAGGCCAGTTGAGCGCACCAGGCAAATGGTCCAGCGCGAATTCATCTTCGGTTCTGGCGTCAATGATGCAAGCAAACCCGTTGTCGTTCGGGGGCAATGCCATGCGTTCGATGGCGACCTCAGGGCTGATCGGGTGTGCCGCCATCAGAGCATTCTCTTGAGCACGGGCCAGACATTGCGCAAGATGATCGGGTGCGCCTCGGCTTTGGGATGAATCCGGTCGGGTTGAAACAAGGCGGTCGGGTCGGTGGCATCGGCCACGCCTTTGAGCATGAAAGGGACAAGTTGGGTGCGCTGTTGTTGACTGATGCGCGCAAACATGCGGCTGAAATCTTGTGCGTATGCTTGGCCATAGTTGGGCGGCACTTGCATGCCAATCAACAACACGCTGGCTTTGGCTTTTTGGCTCGCCTCGATCATTTGGGTGAGGTTGTTTTCTGTGGTCTTGAGCGGAAAACCGCGCAAGGCATCGTTGCCGCCCAATTCGATCACCACCACGTTGGGGGTGTGCTGCTTTAACAAAGCGGGAAGTCTGGCCAGACCGCCTGCGGTGGTGTCGCCGCTGACGCTGGCATTGACCACTTGCCACGGTGGTTTGTGGTTGGCCAATTGTTGGCTCAGCAACGCGACCCAACCAGTGCCTCTGGCAATGCCATATTCCGCGCTCAGAGAGTCGCCCACCACCACAATGGTTCGTGGCTGATCTTTGCTCTGTGCAAGACCCGAAAGACCCATCACAGACAAGCCTACAGCCAGGCGGTTAAAGTCTCTGCGTCTTAACTCGGATTTCACGGAATGCCCTCACCTTTGATTTCGGTCTCTCATGTGTACAAGTCGGTGACGGATGCCACCGGTACCTTGGACATTCTCCGCGATATCGATTTCACCTTGATGCCAAAGGAAACCATCGCCATCGTCGGCGCCTCGGGCTCAGGCAAAAGCACCTTGCTCAGCATCATGGCGGGTCTTGACACGCCCACGCGTGGCACGGTGCATTTGGCAGACCAAGACATGTTTGCGTTGAACGAAGACCAACGCGCTGCACTGCGCGCCAAACACATCGGGTTTGTGTTTCAAAGTTTTCAGCTGTTGGCACCCTTGACCGCCTTAGAAAACGTCATGTTGCCGCTGGAGTTGGCCGGGCATGTCGACCCCAAACCGGTGGCCAAAGACATGTTGGCGCGCGTGGGTTTGTCCGAACGTTTGAATCACTACCCAAAAGTGATGAGTGGTGGCGAACAACAGCGCGTGGCTTTGGCGCGTGCATTTGTGGTCAAGCCTCAGGTGTTGCTGGCCGATGAACCCACGGGCAGTTTGGACCACGCCACCGGCGAGACCATCATGCAACTGATGTTGAGTTTGAACCAAGAACTGGGCACCACCCTGGTGTTGGTGACGCATGATTTGGCATTGAGCCGACGCTGCGACCGTCGCTTGGTGATGGAGGCGGGCCGCGCGAGCTGGCAACCCTGAGTTCAGCGGGTGCGCTGTTTCATCGCGCGCTCCACTTCGCGCTTGCCCTCGCGGTCTTTGATGGTGTCTCGCTTGTCGTGTTCGGCTTTGCCTTTGGCCAAGGCAATCTCGCATTTGATGCGACCATTTTTCCAATGCAGGTTCAATGGCACCAAGGTGTAGCCTTTTTGTTCGACCTTGCCGATCAATCGACGGATCTCGTCTTTGTGCAACAGCAATTTGCGGGAACGCACCGCATCTGGGTTGACATGGGTGGACGCGGTTTTCAAGGGATTGATCTGGCAGCCAATGACAAACATTTCACCGTTGCGGATAACCACGTAGCCATCGGTCAGTTGCACTTTGCCCTCGCGCGCTGCTTTGACTTCCCAACCTTCCAGCACCATGCCTGCCTCTAGGCGTTCTTCGAAAAAATAATTGAACGCGGCTTTTTTGTTGTCCGCGATTCGGGTTTGGGGTGCAGTTTTGCTGGCCATGAGAGAGAAGAATAAACAAGGCGGGGTCTTTACAATTGCCCGCAACGCCAGTGTGGCATGAACTGCATTCTATGAAAACCATCGAGAAGTCTGTATTGATCTGGTTCAGTGCCCGCGAAATGTTCGATTTGATTGTCGATGTGCCTGCCTATCCACAGTTTCTGCCGTGGTGCGACAAAGCCGAGATTCTTTCCCAGACCGATGACGGCATGACCGCGCGCATCGGCATGGCTTTTGGGGGGCTGCACAAAAGCTTCACCACACAAAACACCCACATCCACGGTCGGCAGGTGAAACTGGATTTGATCGATGGTCCTTTCAAGCATTTGAGTGGGGTTTGGGATTTCATTCCCGTCGGGGAAGAACAGGCTTGCCGGGTCGAGTTGAAGTTGTCTTACAGCTTTGATTCGGTGTTTGGTGCGATCGTGGGACCGGTGTTTGACAAGATCGCCTCCACCTTGGTCGACGCATTTGTCAAGCGCGCAGAGTCGGTGTACCAACGGTGACCATCGACATCGTTTGGTCAGAGGCCCCGCGGCAGGTGCAATCGTTTGCATGGCAGGCCAACGAGGGCGCGACAGTAGCGCAAGCCTTGGCGTTTTTGCGCATGCATTCAACGACATTTGCCAGCCAACCCGAGGAACTTTGGCAAACCGCCATTTGGGGCAAACCGGTCGAGTTGCCACACGTGCTTCAAGCCGGCGACCGTTTGGAACTGTTGCGGCCCTTGCGGGTGGACCCCAAAGTGGCGCGTCGCGAGCGTTTTCAACATCAAGGTGCCAAGACCGCTGGCTTGTTTGCCAAGCGGCGTGCAGGTGCCAAACCCGGTTATTAGTTTTAGGTCAATGCTTTTTTATTCATTTTCGCGTCGAGCGATGGGCTAAGGAAAGCGTTGGCAGTGGGTCGGTAGAATCTATTTTTTGGAGATCTCCCTTATGCGCCTTCTTGGCAAAGCGCTGACCTTCGACGATGTGTTGTTGGTTCCCGCATATTCCCAGGTCCTGCCCAAGGACACCCAACTTTCCACCCAGTTTTCGCGCCGAATTTCCCTGAATTTGCCCTTGGTGTCTGCCGCCATGGACACGGTCACTGAAGCTCGCTTGGCCATCGCCATTGCGCAAGAAGGCGGCATGGGCATTGTGCATAAAAACCTCACGCCGCAACAACAGGCCGCAGAGGTTGCCAAGGTCAAGCGTTACGAGAGCGGTGTGTTGCTCGATCCAGTCATCATCACGCCCACCCACACGGTGCGTCAGGTCATGGCCTTGTCCGATGAATTGGGCATCTCCGGTTTCCCCGTGTGCGATGCAGGCAAGGTGGTGGGCATCGTGACCAACCGCGATTTGCGTTTCGAGGCTCGCCACGACCTTCAAATCAAAGACATCATGACACCGCGAGAGCGGCTCATCACGGTGACCGAGGGCACCACGCCCGAGCAAGCCAAGGCCTTGTTGAACAAACACAAATTGGAGCGCTTGTTGGTCATCAACGATGCGTTTGAACTCAAAGGCTTGATCACCGTCAAGGACATCACCAAGCAAACCAGTTTTCCCAACGCGGCTCGCGACAGTGCAGGGCGTTTGCGTGTGGGTGCCGCTGTGGGCGTGGGTCCGGGCACCGAAGAACGCGTGGAGGCATTGGTCAAAGCAGGCGTGGATGCCATCATTGTGGACACCGCACATGGCCACAGCCAAGGGGTGATCGAGCGGGTGCGGTGGGTGAAACAACATTACCCGTTGATCGATGTGGTGGGAGGCAATATTGCGACCGGCGCAGCCGCCTTGGCCTTGGCCGAAGCCGGGGCAGACGCGGTCAAGGTAGGCATTGGCCCGGGTTCCATTTGCACCACGCGCATCGTCGCAGGTGTGGGCGTGCCGCAAATCACGGCGATTGACAACGTGGCGACAGCGCTCAAAGGCACAGGTGTTCCACTGATCGCTGACGGTGGCATTCGTTACAGCGGTGACATTGCCAAAGCCATCGCCGCCGGTGCGTCGAGCATCATGATGGGTGGCATGTTCGCTGGCACAGAAGAAGCCCCGGGCGAGATCATTTTGTACCAAGGACGCAGTTACAAAAGCTACCGTGGCATGGGCAGCATCGGGGCGATGCAACAAGGCAGCGCCGACCGTTATTTCCAAGAGGCCACCACAGGCAACCCTAACGCAGACAAGCTCGTGCCTGAAGGCATCGAAGGACGTGTGCCTTACAAAGGTTCCATGGTCAGCATCGTTTACCAAATGGCTGGCGGTGTCAGGGCCGCCATGGGGTATTGCGGATGTGCCACTATTGAAGACATGCGTGAGCGCGCAGAGTTCGTTGAAATCTCCGCCGCAGGCATGCGTGAAAGCCATGTGCACGATGTGCAAATCACCAAGGAAGCGCCCAACTACCGCGCCGATTGACAACCGCTCAGTTGCCGCTAAACACATTGCCATGGCTCACCACAAAATATTGATATTGGATTTTGGCTCGCAGGTCACGCAATTGATCGCTCGCCGCATACGCGAAGCCCATGTGTATTGCGAGGTACACCCTTGCGATGTGACGGACGATTGGTTGCGCCAATACGCCGCCGATGGACTGCTCAAAGGCATTGTGTTGTCCGGCAGCCATGCCAGTGTTTACGAAGCCGACACCGACAACGCACCTGCCGCGGTGTTCACACTCGGTGTGCCGGTGCTTGGCATTTGCTACGGCATGCAAACCATGGCACAGCAACTGGGTGGCAAAGTCGAGAGCGGGCACCAGCGTGAATTTGGTTATGCAGAAGTTCGTGCCAGAGGCCACACTGACTTGCTCAAAGACATCGCTGACTTCACCACCCCTGAAGGCCATGGCATGCTCAAAGTGTGGATGAGCCATGGCGACAAGGTCACTGAATTACCGCCCGGCTTCAAGTTGATGGCCAGCACCGACAGTTGCCCCATCGCTGGCATGGCCGATGAAGCGCGGCATTTTTATGGGGTTCAGTTTCACCCTGAAGTGACCCATACCGTGCAAGGCAAAGCCTTGCTCAACCGGTTTGTGCACCAGATTTGCCAGGCACGTGCCGATTGGGTAATGACAGGTTATGTGGATGAAGCAGTGGCTCGCATTCGCGCCCAAGTGGGTGACGAAGAAGTGATTTTGGGTTTGTCAGGTGGTGTGGATTCTTCGGTGGCCGCCGCGTTGATCCACCGCGCCATTGGCGACCAATTGACCTGCGTGTTTGTCGACCACGGCTTGTTGCGTTTGAACGAAGGCGATGCGGTGATGGAGATGTTCGCAGGCCGCTTGCACGCCAATGTCATTCGCGTGGACGCCAGCGATTTGTTTTTGGGTCAATTGGCCGGTGTCAGCGACCCTGAGGCCAAACGCAAAATCATCGGGGCTGAATTTGTCACCGTTTTCAAAGAACAGGCAGCCAAACTCAAAGCAGGCGACGGCGGGCACAAAGGTGCCACGTATTTGGCGCAAGGCACCATTTACCCGGATGTCATCGAGAGCGGCGGCGCGAAAA
>CANGZG010000090.1 GCA_947458415.1 Comamonadaceae bacterium
CTGTTTCAAAGTCATAGAACAGGGGCAAAGCCTTGACATCCGCAAATGGCAGGATTTGCGTGGCCAGCACACCGCCGACGCCTTTTTTGCGGTCGATCCAGTAATAGCTGTTGGCCAAACCCGCCCACGCCACGCTGCCCGCAGAACGGCCGGTGGGCGCTTTTTCTTCATTGGTCATGAACGACAACCCCCAGCCTTTGGGCGCACCGGGGAAGAACTCGGCGTCGTTTGAGGAACCCACGCCAGCCGGCTTGAGCATGGTCACGCGGGTTTTGCCCATGGCGTTTTTCGTCATCAACTCGACCGTGGATTTTTTGAAGACTTGGTTACCGTTGCCCTTGCCGTCGTTCAAGATCATTTGGACAAACTTCAGGTAGTCGCCGACGGTGGAATACATGCCGCCACCGCCCATTTCAAACTCAGGCTCTTGCGGGATTTCAAACTCGATCGGCACCAACCCATCAGGTGTGCGGGCATGCATGCGCGACAAACGTGCACGCATGTCGGCGCTGATTTTAAAAGCACTGTTGTTCATGCCCAGCGGCGACAACAGGTTGTCACGCAGGTACTGACCGAGCTTCATGCCCGTGACGGTTTCGACCATCTTGCCCGCGAAGTCGATGCCGGTGCCGTACTCCCAACGTTCACCCGGATCAAACACCAAGGGCGTGGTCAAGGCGGCGTTCTGGCACGAAATGATGCCCGGCACGTTCTTGACTTTCATGTATTGCCCGATTTGCGGGTTCCAAATGTCATAAGAATGGCCGGATGTGTGGGTGAGCAAATGCCGCAAGGTGACGTCGCGCTTGGGCGCTCGGGTCACGGGTTGACCGGCGCTGTCAAAACCGGTGAGCACGCGAGATTCTTTGAGCTGGGGCAGGATTTTGTGGGCCGGTGTGTCCAGTTGCAACTTGCCGCGCTCGACTTGCTGCATGGCCGCTGCGCCGGTCAGCGCCTTGGTCATTGATGCGATCCACACCACCGTGTCTGCGGTCATGGGGTTGTCAGCTCCGGCTTGACGGGTGCCAAACGCGCCCTCGTAAATCGTGCCGCTGCGGCTGGTGGCCATGGCCACCACGCCGGGCACATCGCCTGCATCCGTGGCGGCTTTTAAGATGGCATCGGCGCTGGCCTTAAGCTTGCCTTCTGACGCAAAAGCCGAAGGCAGGCCGGGTAACAGAGACATGGCACCGAGGGCACCAGCGGCTTTTAAATAGTGACGACGAGTTTGGCTCATGACAATGTCCTTTTGAGAATGAAAATGCCTGCCCAACTGGGTAGGCTGCTGACATCCTATGAACCAACGCAGCAATTGACAAGGGAAACAACACGGTGACAAGGGAAATCCATGAGACGCATTGGGCGGTGTTTTGCCGTGTCATCGACAACCACGGCGATCTCGGCTTTGGTTGGCGCTTGTCAACGCAACTCGCTGCCAGCGGTTGCCGCGTCACCTTGTATGTGGATGACGCCAGTGCGCTGAGTTGGATGGCCCCCCACGGCTACCCGAACGTCGAAGTGATGCCTTGGCCCGCCCATGAAACCGTCAACGCTGACACTTTGCCAAACGTGGTGATCGAAGCGTTTGGCTGCGAATTGCCGGTTGAATGGCAAGCCGCCATGGCCGCCGCAGCCCAACCACCGGTCTGGGTGAACTTGGAATATTTCAGCGCCGAAGACCATGCGGTTCGCAACCATGGCCTGCCGTCTCCGGTGCTGAGCGGTGCGGCCAAAGGCCTGACCAAATGGTTTTATTACCCCGGCTTCAGTCCGGACAGCGGCGGTTTGCTCTCGCGCACCCCGGCGGCGAATTCGCCCCCAACCCAACCACAGCCTGGCAAGCAACGGTTGCGCATCAGCGTGTTTTGTTACGAACCCGTTGGCATGGCCGACTGGTTGTCCCAACTGGCACAACACCCTGCGGGGGTTGATTGTTGGGTGACCGCAGGGCGCGCCACCCATGCTGTGCAACAAGCGCTGAACACATTGCCGACGGACAGCACGCACGGGTTGTCGGTTCAGTATTTGCCCCACATGACCCAAGACGCGTACGACCAATGCTTGTCCTCCATGGACTTGAACCTGGTTCGTGGCGAAGATTCTTTGGTGCGGGCCATGCACGCGGGCAAGCCTTTTTTATGGCAGATTTACCCGCAGCACGATGGTGCACATTGGCCGAAACTGAGGGCTTTTTTGGCGCGCACCCAGGCCCCGCCATTGGTGGCAAATGCGCATCTCGCTTGGAACCATGACCAGCCCAAGCCATTGCCTGAACTTGACCCTTTCGCCTTGTCAGAATGGGCGCTGTGGGCTGGGGACATCAGGCAATCTTTGTCGCAGCAAACCGGCTTGGTCGAGCGGCTGAGGGCCTTTGTGGCGGCTAAAGGCTAAAATGGCCGCTTTGTCTTCAGCATTCAGCCCTTATTATGAAAATAGCCCAAGAAATTCGCGCCGGTAACGTCATCATGCACGGCAAAGACCCGATGGTCGTTTTGAAAACCGAATACAGCCGTGGCGGTCGCAATTCAGCCACTGTGCGCATGAAGCTCAAGAGCTTGATCGCCAACTTCAACACCGAAGTGGTTTTCAAAGCCGATGACAAAATGGACCAAATCGTGCTGGACAAAAAAGAATGCACCTATTCTTACTTTGCCGACCCCATGTACGTGTGGATGGACACCGACTTCAACCAATACGAAGTTGAAAATGAAAACATGGGCGATTCGCTCAACTACCTTGAAGACGGCATGGCCGCTGAAGTCGTGTTCTACGACGGCAAAGCCATTTCGGTGGAATTGCCCACCAGTGTGGTGCGTGAAATCACTTGGACCGAGCCTGCGGTCAAAGGAGACACCTCTGGCAAGGTCTTAAAGCCCGCCAAAATTTCCACCGGCTTTGACATCAATGTGCCTATTTTTGTGGCGCAAGGTGACAAAGTGGAAATTGACACCCGTACCGCCGAGTACCGCAAGCGCGTTTAATCTGGATCGTTCGGATCGATCACGTCCGACATGTCGTCCATCTGCAAGGGTAAACGCGCCAAGGCTTCGGCCTCGGGCAAGGCTTCGACGACTTTGAGTGCGCGCCGCATTTGCTTGCTGCGGGTGTCGGCACGGTCCAAGGTGTCGGCGGCTTTTTGTACTTGCTCGCGCACCTTGGCCACCCATTCGCCATAGCGTTCAAACTCTGTTTTGACCGCGCCCAACACCTTCCATACTTCAGAGGCTTGCTTCTCCAACGCCAGGGTGCGAAAGCCCATGTGCAAGCTGTTGAGGATGGCGAGCAACGTGGTGGGTCCAGCCAAGGTCACCCGGTGATCGCGTTGCAACGCATCCATCAAACCGGGGCGTCGCAACACTTCGGCATACAAGCCCTCCACCGGCAAAAACAAAATGGCGAAATCGGTGGTGTGCGGTGGCGCCAAATAACTGTCCGCGATGGTCTTGGCCTCCAAGCGAATGCGTGCCTCCATGGCTTTGGCTGCGGCTTCCGCTGCGGGTCCATCGGAACGGTTTTGCGCTTCCAATAAACGTTCGTAATCTTCACGCGGAAATTTCGCGTCAATTGGCAGCCAGACCGCCGCACCGTCATCGCTTCGCCCCGGCAGTTTGATGGCGAAATCCACCCGCTGGTTGCTGCGCGGTTTGGTTTCAATTTGTTTGCCATATTGCTCAATGGTCAACACTTGGTCTAGCAAGGCCTGCAATTGCACCTCGCCGAAGATGCCACGGGTTTTCACATTGCTCAGCACTTTTTGCAAATCACCCACGCCCTGCGCCAGACTTTGCATTTGCCCCAAACCTTGGTGCACTTGCTCTAAGCGCTCAGCCACTTGTTTAAAGCTTTCACTCAAGCGCTTTTCTAAGGTGGTTTGCAATTTTTCATCGACGGTTTTGCGCATCTCATCCAACTTGGCGGTGTTGGTCTGCTGCAAACTGGTCAACTGCCGGTCCAAGGTTTCGCGCACTTCAGCCATGCGTCGCGTGTTGCCTTCAGCAAGCGACTGCAGTTGCGTGTTCAGGTTGGTTTGCATCAGCGACAGTTGTTCTGTCAACGTTTGCTGAAACTGCGCCATGCTTTGTGACATTTCTTGGCGGTTGCCGCGCAAACTTTCAGTGACTTCAAAACGCATGTCACGCGAGAGTCGCTCTAATTTTTCTTCAAGCTGCTGTTGGGCTTGACTTGATGTATCGGGTTGGCCAGAGAACCGGCGCATGACATACAGCGCCACGCCAATGATGCTGGCCAAAACGATCGGGTAGGTCCATTCGCTGTTCATGTGGCGGCCAGTACCTCTGGGTTGAGCGGCGTGAGCGTGCTGCCTTTTTCAAAAAACGCAATCAAATTGTCTGCGGCCAAATGCGCCATGGCCAAACGGGTCGCGCGGGTCGAGCTGCCGATGTGCGGCGTCAACACGACATTGCTCGCCTTCAACAAATCGGGATGCACCGAGGGCTCGCCCTCAAACACATCCAAGCCTGCCGCCGCAATTTGGCCTGACAACAGCGCCTGGGCCAAGGCCGCATCATCGACGATGCCGCCTCGGGCAATGTTCACCAAGGTCGCGGTGGGTTTCATCAAGGCCAACTCGGCAGCGCCAATCGTGTGGTGTGATTCTTTGCTGTAGGGCAGCACCAAAACCACATGGTCAGCTTGCTCTAACAAGGCTTGCTTGGTGACATAACTGGCCCGGCATTCGGCCTCAGCTTCCTCGCTCAAACGACTGCGGTTGTGATAAAGCACCCGCATGCCAAAGCCGAGCGCGCCGCGCCTGGCCACAGCTTGTCCAATGCGCCCCATGCCGATGATGCCCAGCGTGCTGCCATGCACCGCCATGCCGGGCAACATGTCCAAGGTCCATTTTTGCCATTGGCCTGCGCGCACAAAACGCTCCGCTTCGGTGACCCGCCGCGCAGCGGCCATCAACAACGCAAACCCGAAGTCAGCCGTGGTCTCGGTCAGCACATCGGGTGCATTCGTGGCCACCACCCGATGGCGGGTCATGGCTGGCACATCGAAATTGTTGTAGCCCACGCTCAGGTTGGCGCAAATTTTCAAACGCGGGCACGCAGACAACACCGCGTCATTCACAGGCTCGATGCCCATGGTCAATGCACCGTCATGCTCAGACAGCGCTTGCGTCCAACGCGCAAGCGTCCACTCGGGGTCGGTTTGGTGTGCGGTGACCTCGAAATGGTTTTGCAGCCTGTCAATGACTTCAGGGTAGATGGGTCGTGAAACGATGATGGAAACAGGTTTCATGGCACTCAATGGGTCATGTTGAATTGCAAAATATAGACCAAGGCACCCGCAAAATAGCCAGCCAGTGCCAAGCCACTGATGTGTTTGACATACCAAAAGAAATTGATTTTTTCAAGGCCCATTGCCGCCACGCCGGCTGCCGATCCGATGATCAACACAGAGCCGCCTGTGCCCGCACAGAAAGCCACAAACTCCCACAGAAAACTGTCTGGCGGGTAATCGGTGAGCGAGTACATGCCCATGGTGGCAGCGACCAAGGGGACGTTATCCACCACCGCACTGGCCAAGCCGATGAGTATCACGATCACATCCAAACGCCCCACCGTTTCATTCAGCCATTGCGCCAAATTGCCCAAAATATGGGCATGCTCCAAAACGGCAACCGCGAGCAAAATGCCCATGAAAAAAGTCAAAGAGCCCATGTCAATCCTCGACAAAGAGCTGACCAAAGTCAGGTGTGCCTTGTCTTCATCCGCTTTGCTTTTGTGAAGGATGTCACTGACCAACCAGACAATCCCTAAACCCAAAAGCATGCCCATGAAAGGTGGCAAGCCTGTGAGGGTTTTGAATGCAGGCACAGCAATCAATATCCCCAAGCCAAGCCAAAACATGAAGGCGCTGTCCTCGTGGTTGGGGTGCAGATCGTCGGAAACATCGCCAGGCGCTTCTACTGCTTTTCCTCGCAGCAACCATGCGGTGACCGCCAATGGAATCAACACAGCCACCAGGGACGGAATGATCAAGGTTTTCATGATGGCCAACGCAGTGATTTGCCCCCCAATCCAAAGCATGGTCGTGGTGACATCTCCAATCGGTGACCAAGCGCCGCCTGCATTGGCAGCGATGACAATGATGCCGGCGAAAAACAAACGGTCCTCACGTTTGCTCAACAATTTTTTCATGAGTGAAACCATGACAATCGCTGTGGTCAAGTTGTCTAAGATGGCACTCAGAAAAAAAGTCACCAAACCGACCAACCACATCAATGTCGACAGTTTTTTCGTGCGTATGCGCCGGGTAATGACTTCAAAACCGTTGTGGGCGTCAACCACTTCCACAATGGTCATCGCCCCCATCAAGAAAAACACGATTTGAGCGGTGGTGATCAACGATTCATTCAAGTGTTCAGACAGCACACTGGTATCGTTTAAATAAAAAGCGTACAAAGTCCACAGCAAACCTGCCCCCAGCAAAGCGGGGGCAGACTTGTTCACATTCAACTGGTGTTCAAGCGTGATGGCCAAGTAAGCCAAGAAAAAAACAACGATCAGGATAATTTCCATCACTGCCTCACAAAATGGGGTTGATATTGAACACTTGCCGCAGATAAGCCAAATAGTTGGTGTCTTCACACATGTTTTTTGATGGCGTATCAGACAACTTCGCCACCGGTTGACCATTGCACTCAACCATCTTAATGACGATTTGCAAAGGCTCATATCCCAAATCATTCGTCAAGTTGGTGCCGATGCCAAACGCCAATTGGCAACGACCGCGAAAGCGTTGATACAACTCTATGGTGCTGGGCACGGTCAAACCGTCACTGAAGATCAAGGTTTTGGTCAACGGGTCCACCCGGTTGCTCTTGTAGTGCTCAATCATGCGCTCGCCCCAAGTGAACGGGTCGCCGCTGTCGTGCCTCGCCCCGTCAAAGAGCTTGCAAAAGTACATATCAAAGTCACGCAAAAACGGTTCGATGCCATACACATCGCTCAAGGCGATGCCCAAGTCGCCACGGTATTCGCGCGCCCATGTTTCAAAACCAAACACTTGGCTGTCGCGCAAACGCGGCCCCAGCGCTTGACACGCTTGCAAATACTCGTGCGCCATGGTGCCCAACGGTGTCAAGCCCAAACTTTTGGCAAACAAGCAATTGCTGGTGCCTGCAAAACGCCCGGCCTGACCTGCGCCCAATTGCGCCGTCAACACACGCAACACTTCCTCGTGCCAAGACTTGGAAAATCGTCTGCGGGTGCCGTAATCCGCGATCTTGAGGTCGCCCAAATCCACCGCTTGCAGCTGCTCGATTTTGGTTTGCAAACGCTTGCGGCCCTCCACGTAATCCGGCACTGGCTGCGCGTGGCGAAAGTACACCTCGTTGACAATGGCCAGCACAGGAATTTCAAACAGGATGGTGTGCAACCAAGGTCCTTTGATCTGAATGTCCATCGTGCCATCGGCATGGCCCTCGACCGTGATGTATTTTTCGTTCAGGCGAAAGATGCCCAAAAAATCCACAAAGTCGCTTTTGATGAAACGCATGGCGCGCATCCAATCCAACTCTTGCTCAGTGAATTGCAGTTTGCACAAAGACTTGATTTCACTGCGTATCTCGTCCACGTAAGGCGCGAGTTGCACGCCAGGCGTGCGGCATTTGAATTTGTACGCCACTTGGGCGCCCGGGAACTGATGCAACACCGCCTGCATCATGGTGAATTTGTACAAATCCGTGTCGAGCAAACTGGTGATGATCATGCGCGAACCTTGCTCAATCCAACCAACGGGTGAATGACGCGACCGTTTCACGGGGCGTGCGAAATGTGTTGACGATGTCTGATTCATCGGCATAGCCCAATGCCATGCCACAGACCAACATCTCGTTGTCCCCGGCACCAATGTGCGGCAGGATGATGCTGCCAAAACCGTTCCATGCCGCCTGCGGACAAGTGTGCAAACCCATGCCACGTGCAGCCAGCATGATGGTTTGCAAAAACATGCCGTAGTCCACCAGCGAGCCACGGCCCATGACTTTGTCGAGGGTGAACATCAAACCCACTGGCGCGTCAAAAAAACGGTAATTGCGCTGGTGCTGCGCATGCATCTTGTCTTTGTCGCCTTTGGTGATGCCAAGCAAGCCGTACAAGCTCCAACCGTTTTCGCGGCGCCGGTCAATGAATGGGCTGACCCATTTTTCAGGGTAGTAGTCGTAGGGCTCACGGTAGTCTGCTGCTTTTTCGGGGTGGGCTCTGACCTCGTCATGCGCGGCACAGACTTTTTCAACCAAGGCATTGCGGGTTTCACCCTGCAAGACATACACCTTCCAAGGTTGGGTGTTGGTGCCAGAAGGTGCGCGTGAGGCAAGCGCCAGCAGTTCGGCAATTTGCTCTCGCGTTACCGGTTGCTGAGTGAAGGCGCGTGCTGACATGCGCGTGTTGATCGCGTCTTGAACCGAGGCGGCTGTGGTCATGTGAGTTGTTCCAATACTTGTTTTAAAACAGCAGGCAGTTGCGACACCGGGCGACGAGTTGCCTTGTCGACATAAACATGAACAAAGTGGCCGTGTGCCGCTGTCCATTCGTCAGCTTGGGCAAACACGCCCAATTCATAGCGCACACTGGAAGAACCGATGCGCGCCACACGCAATCCGACTTGAACGGTTTGTGGAAACGCCAATGGCGAAAAATAATTGCAATGGGTTTCAACCACCAAACCAATCGTCTCACCATGGTGAATGTCCAGTGCGCCGTTGTCGATCAAATGGGCATTGACCGCGGTGTCAAACCATTGGTAGTACACCACGTTGTTGACATGTCCGTAGGCATCGTTGTCCATCCAGCGCGTCGAAATATCGCGAAAGCAACGAAAGGCAGATCGGTTGAGGGCTTGTGCACGCGAGGCAGAGGATGTCATGGCTGTGGATTTTGCCAGCGTTCCCAAGCCGACAAGGCTTGCGAAAAAGTATTTATTTGCACCTGTACCGTGTCTGCGATTTCTTTGCCATACCCACCCGCCATGGCCATGGCCAAGGGAATGCGCTTGTGCCATGCCCAATCCAACACCATTTGGTCTCGCGCCTGCAAACCCGCGAAACTCAATTTCAAGCGACCCAAGCGGTCACCCTCGTGCGGATCCGCACCGGCCAACTAAAACACCAACCCAGGCGAGCAAAGCTGGTCCAGTTGCGCCAACGCGTCTTGCAAATGCGCCAAATAGGCTTGATCGGCACAGCCATCAGGCAACGCCATGTCGATGTCGCTTGCTTCTTTGCGAAACGGGAAATTTTTGGCGCCATGCAAAGACAGCGTGAACACCGATGGGTCATCTCGAAAAATGCGGGCCGTGCCGTTGCCCTGGTGCACATCCAAGTCGATCACCGCGACGTTCAAGGGCCGCCGGTGATGCCGCCAAGTCTCGGCCTGCATCAGGCGTGCCGTCACGGCAATGTCATTGAACACACAAAAGCCCCCACC
>CANGZG010000091.1 GCA_947458415.1 Comamonadaceae bacterium
AACAACCCACCAGTTCCAAAGGATGGTGGATCACAAAGTCGGCGCCCCAACGCAACACATCCGCCTCAGCGCCCAAATACCCGTAGTTCGCGGCCACCGTGACCATGCCGGCGGCTTTGCCCGCCACGATGTCACGCTCATCGTCGCCCACATACCAGCAAGCCTGCGCAGGCAAATTCAATCGTTTGGCTGCTTCGAACAAGGGCGCGGGGTGGGGCTTGGCATGCGGCGTGGTGTCCCCACTGACCACCGCCCCAGCGGTTTCAAACAGCGCCATTTGCTGGCTCAAAGGGATGGTGAATCGCTCACTTTTGTTGGTGACCACTCCCCACAACAAACCACTTTGCTGCAAGCGCAGCAGCATGTCATCGACGCCGTCAAACACGGTGGTTTTGACCGTCATCGCTTGTTGGTAGTTGTCCAAAAATTCGTTTTTGAAGTCTTCGTAATCCGGGTGCGATTCGGTCATGCCAAATGCAATGCTCAACATGCCGCGCGCACCGGAACCGGCCAGCGGGCGGTACAAGGCTTCATCCAACGAACCCAAGCCTCGGTCTGTGCGCATTTTGTCGGCGGCGGCGCCCAAGTCTGGCGCACTATCAATCAGCGTGCCATCCAAGTCGAACAACACCGCTTTGGGTTTGGCTATTGAAGTCATCTGTGATGGGCTGTTCAAAGAGCGCGCTGCGTCGCGATCATGTAGTTGACGCTGGTGTTGCCGTCCAACCAATAACGGCGCGTGAGCGGGTTGTATTGCAAACCTTTGGTGGCTTGCAAAGCCAAGCCCGCTGTTCGGCAAAACGAAGCCAATTCAGAAGGTCGGATGAATTTGGCGTACTCATGCGTGCCCCTGGGCAACAGGTTGAGCACATATTCAGCACCCACAATGGCAAACAAAAACGATTTGGGGTTGCGGTTCAAAGTGGAGAAAAACACCCAACCGCCCGGCTTGACCAAACGGGCGCAGGCGTTCACCACCGATGCGGGGTCAGGCACATGCTCGAGCATTTCCATGCAAGTCACCACATCGAACTGGGAAGGCGATTCAGCCGCCATGTCTTCCGTACTGATTTCGCGGTAGCTGACGTTGGGGGTTTGGGTTTCCAACGCATGCAATTGCGCGACTTTCAATGATTTGGCCGCCAGGTCAATGCCGGTGACATGGCCACCGGCTCTGGCCATCGCGTCGGACAAGATGCCGCCGCCACAACCCACATCCAGCACTTGCTTGTCTTTCAAGGGCGCCATGCCGTTGATCCAGTCCAAGCGCAAAGGATTGATCTGGTGCAATGGCCTGAATTCACTGTTGACATCCCACCAGCGATGGGCCAATTCTGAAAATTTCGCCAGTTCGGCGGGGTCTACATTGGTGGTGCTCATGCGCAGATTGTGGTTCAGGTCCGACCCGGTTCGGGCAAAAGGGTTAAGTGCTTCCAAAGCGAAGGATGTTAGGGCCAAAAAAAACCCCGCACCAGGCGGGGTTCGGGTCGACTGAATCGGATCAGTTCTTGCGTGCACCCACCACTTCGATTTCGACGCGGCGGTTTTTGGCGCGACCTTCTTTGGTACCGTTGTCAGCAACAGGTTGCTTTTCGCCCTTGCCTTCGGTGTAGATGCGGGTTTTGTCAACGCCTTTGCTGATCAAGTAAGCCCTGACCGCGTTGGAACGACGCATGGACAGTTTTTGGTTGTACTCGTCGGAACCCACTGCATCCGTGTGTCCTACAGCGATGATGACCTCAAGGTTGACGGCTTTGATTTTCTCAACCAGATCATTCAACTTGGCTTTGGCTTCAGGTTTGATGACGGATTTGTTGAAATCGAAGAACGCATCCGCTGCATAAGTCACTTTGGAAGAGACAGCGGCGGCGGCCGGTGCGGCAGCAGGTGCAGGTGCAGCCGCTGGGCTGGCTGCTGAAGATGATGCGGCTGACAAGCCGGGTGCATCTGCTTGTGAAGGTGCTTGCGTGGCTGCAGGCGCTTGGTCAACTTGTGGTGCTGAAGTTGCCGCGGAGCTGCTGGCTGTGTTTGCAGCCGCTTTGGGCTCACTGACGATGGCACCGTCGCAGCCTGGGGCGGCAGTTGCAGGTGTCCAAGAGCTGTTGCGCCAGCATTCACCATAACCACTCTTCCAGACTTCTCCGGAAGAAGACAGCCAGTTGTTGATTTCCCCGGCAGAGGCCAAACCGGCGAATGCCAGCGTTGAGAGAGCAACCACGAGTGATTTGACTTTTTTCATGACTTTCCTTTGGTACTGTTGGAGCCTATTTTTCCATTGGTCTGGGCTAGGTTAAACCCCTACTACCTTTGCATTATGGCACACGACGTTGGTTTGTCCATGAAAAACCTTACCCTAAAATGATCCATTCACCTGTCAAAAATAGACTGCTTACATGACCCAGTTCGCGAAAGAAACACTGCCCATCAGCCTTGAAGAGGAGATGCGCCGCAGTTACCTTGACTACGCCATGAGCGTGATCGTTGGGCGGGCCCTGCCAGATGCCAGAGATGGCCTCAAACCAGTCCATCGCCGCGTGCTGTTTGCCATGCACGAACTCAATAACGACTGGAACCGGCCTTACAAAAAATCTGCCCGCATTGTGGGCGATGTGATTGGTAAGTACCACCCGCACGGCGACAGCGCTGTCTACGACACGATTGTTCGCATGGCCCAAGATTTTTCTCTGCGCCACATGCTGGTCGACGGCCAAGGCAATTTCGGTTCGGTCGATGGCGACAACGCGGCCGCCATGCGTTACACCGAAATTCGCTTGTCCAAAATCGCCCACGAAATGTTGGACGACTTGGACAAAGAAACCGTCGATTTCGGCCCGAACTACGACGGCAGCGAAAAAGAGCCGTTGGTGTTGCCCGCCAAATTCCCCAATTTATTGGTTAATGGTTCTGCCGGTATTGCGGTGGGCATGGCCACCAACATTCCACCGCACAACTTGAACGAAGTGGTAGACGCCTGTTTGCATTTATTGCGTCACCCAGACGCTTCCATCGACGACTTGATGGACATCGTTCCCGCCCCTGACTTCCCCACCGCCGGCATCATTTACGGCATCAGCGGCGTCAAAGAGGGCTACCGCACCGGGCGTGGCCGGGTGGTCATGCGTGCCAAGTGCCATTTTGAAGACATCGACCGTGGGCAACGTCAAGCCATCATCGTGGATGAACTGCCCTACCAAGTGAACAAAAAGACCTTGCAAGAACGCATGGCCGAGTTGGTTCACGAAAAGAAAATCGAAGACATCAGTCATATTCAAGACGAGTCTGACAAGTCCGGCATGCGTTTGGTGATCGAACTCAAGCGCGGTGCTGTCCCTGAGGTGGTGCTCAACAACCTCTACAAGCAAACCCAGTTGCAAGACACCTTTGGCATGAACATGGTGGCGCTGATAGATGGCCAACCGCGCTTGTGCAATCTCAAAGACTTGATCAGCGTTTTCTTGCAACACCGCCGCGAAGTGGTCACACGCCGCACGGTGTTCAACTTGCGCAAAGCCCGCGAACGCGGTCATGTGCTCGAAGGTTTGGCGGTGGCATTGGCCAACATCGATGAATTCATCGCCATCATCCGCAATGCACCCACGCCACCAGTGGCCAAAACCGAACTGATGAGCAAGCCTTGGGACAGCCAATTGGTTCGCACCATGTTGACCCGCGCCAAAGCCGATGGCAGTGTGATCAACGCGGACGACTACCGCCCGGATGGCTTGGAAAAGCAATACGGCATGGGCGCTGACGGCCTGTACCGGTTGAGCGACACCCAAGCGCATGAAATTTTGCAAATGCGCTTGCAACGCTTGACCGGTTTAGAGCAAGACAAAATCGTCAACGAGTACAAAGAAGTCATGGCGGAAATCGATGACTTGCTCGACATCTTGGCCAGACCGGAACGCGTGTCAGCCATCATCAGCGACGAGTTGTCTGCCATTCGCCAAGAGTTTGGCCAAAGCAAGCTCGGTGCGCGCCGCAGTCACATCGAACACAACGCCCAAGATTTGGCGACCGAAGACCTGATCACTCCCACCGACATGGTGGTCACACTCAGCCACAGCGGCTACATCAAAAGCCAACCCTTGTCTGAGTACCGCGCCCAAAAACGTGGCGGCCGCGGCAAACAAGCCACCGCCACCAAAGAAGACGACTGGATTGAGCAGCTCTTCATTGCCAACACCCACGACTACATCCTGTGCTTCTCCAACCGCGGGCGTTTGTATTGGCTCAAAGTGTGGGAAGTGCCCGAAGGTTCGCGTGGCTCGCGCGGTCGCCCCATCGTCAATATGTTTCCGTTGATTGAAGGCGAAAAAATCAACGTGGTGTTGCCCCTGACCGGGTCGGCCAGCAGTTTTCCTGCAGACCAGTTTGTGTTCATGGCCACGTCCATGGGCACAGTCAAGAAAACATCACTGGATGAATTCAACAACCCGCGCAAGGGCGGCATCATCGCTGTCAACCTCGACGACGGCGACTATCTGATTGGCGCAGCCCTCACCGACGGCAAACATGATGTGATGTTGTTCAGCGACGGCGGCAAAGCCGTGCGCTTTGATGAAAACGATGTGCGTCCCTTAGGCCGCAGTGCGCGTGGCGTGCGCGGCATGTCTTTGGACGATGGCCAAAGCGTGATCGCCATGCTGGTGGCTGCCCAAGAAAACGCTGCCGCAGACGAGGGCATGGCACGCAACAGTGTGCTGACGGCCACTGAAAATGGTTACGGCAAACGCACGCCGATCGATGAGTACACCCGCCATGGCCGTGGCACCAAGGGCATGATCGCCATCCAACAAACCGAGCGCAACGGCAAAGTGGTGGCGGCCACGCTGGTGCACAGTGATGACGACATCATGCTGATCACAGACCGAGGCGTGTTGGTACGCACCCGTGTCAGCGAAATCCGGGAAATGGGTCGCGCCACCCAAGGTGTGACCTTGATCGGCTTGGACGAAGGCGCCAAACTCAGCGGCATGCAACGCATTGTCGAAAACGACGCCCAAGCCGGTGCCGATGAAACCCAAGGCGACGAACCAGCAGCGGACGACGCGCCATGACGGACAAGGCGTCAGGCGGCCTGGCTGATTTGCGACAGCAAATTGATGCCCTAGACCGCCAGTTGCTGACATTGCTGAACCAACGCGCGCATTTGGCCGAGCAAGTGGGCGACATCAAACGCGCCGAAGGCTCGCCTTTTTTCCGTCCTGATCGGGTGGCACAAGTGCTGGAAAAAATTCAGCAAACCAATCCCGGGCCTTTGAAAAACACCCATGTTTCAGCCATTTGGCGTGAAATCATGTCAGCCTGTCTGGCGCTTGAAGCGCCACAACGGGTGGCGGTGCTCGGGCCGGTCGGCACCTTTTGTGAACAAGCTGCTGTCGAGTATTTCGGCAGCGCAGCCGAACTCATTTATTGCAATAACTTTGATGAAGTGTTCCACGCCACATCGGCTGGCACCGCCCAGTTCGGCGTGGTGGGGGTCGAGAACTCCACCGAAGGCGCGGTCGCCCGGTCACTGGATTTGTTTTTACGCACCCCCGTGCATGTGGTCGGTGAAGTCAGTTTATTGGTCAGACACAACCTGCTTCGGCAATCGCCTTCGTTGGACGGCGTCGAGGTGGTGTTGGCACACCCCCAAGCCCTGGGCCAGTGCCAAAACTGGTTGACACAACATTTGCCGCACGCTGAACGGCGTGCGGTTTCCAGCAATGCCGAGGGTGCCCGTTTGGCGGCCACCCAACCTGCGTGGGCTGCGTTGGCCAGTGAACGTGCCGCCTCACAATTTGGCTTGCATGTGGTCGCGCATGCCATCCAAGACGAAGCGTTTAACCGCACCCGTTTTGCCATCGTGTGTTTGCCGCAAACCCTGGCCACGCCACCAGCGACTGGCCACGATTGCACTTCTTTGGTGGTCTCGGTGCCCAACAAGCCTGGCGCGGTACACGACCTTTTGGTGCCGCTGAAACAAAACGGCGTGTCCATGACCCGTTTCGAATCTCGCCCAGCAAAGTCCGGGCAATGGGAATATGTGTTCTATATTGATCTAGATGGCCACATCAGCCAACCCCATGTCGCCAAGGCTTTGGCTGAACTGCAAAACATGTGCGCGTTTTACAAAGTCATCGGCTCATACCCGGTCAGCGCACCAGGCTGAGCCATGGCTTTCAAACAACTCGGCTTGATTGGCTGTGGCCTCATGGGTGCGTCGTTCGCGCTGGCGTTGCGTAAGCACGGTTTGGTCGGGCGTGTGGTGGGTTACAGCCCCAGCCAACGCACCCGCGACCGCGCGCTGCAATCGGGCGTGATCGATGAACAAGCCCCCTCTGCCACACATGCCGCGCAAGGCAGCGACATCGTTTTGATTGCCGTGCCTGTCAGCCGAACCGCCGACTGTTTGCAAGCCATTGCATCCACCCTCGCACCTGATTGCTTATTGATGGATGTGGGTTCAACCAAAACCGATGTGGTGGCTGCCGCCATGGCGCACTTGGGCGAACGCCTGCCCTGCTTTGTGCCTGCGCACCCGATTGCGGGCAAAGCCCAAGCAGGGGTAGACCATGCCGAAGCGGATCTCTACGACCAGCGGCGCACCATCCTTACCCCCTTGCCGCAGACGGGGTCATCGCAATTGGCAGCGGCCCGCCAAGTCTGGCGTGCCATTGGCAGCCATGTCAGCGACATGACGCCCCAAGCACACGACGCCACCTTTGCAGCCGTCAGCCATCTGCCGCATTTGCTGGTCTTTGCGGCGGTCAACGCACTCTGCGACCAAACCGATGGTGCAGCGTTTTTGCAAATGGCCGGCCCCGGTTTCCGGGATTTTTCCCGCATCGCCGCCAGCGACCCTGATGTCTGGCGCGACATCTTGAGCGCCAACCAGGCCGAAGTGCTCACCCAAGTCCGTTACTTTCGATCAGCGCTGGACCATTTTGAAAACGCCCTTCAACACAACGACACCGATGCGTTGCGCGAGTTGATCGCGAAGGCCAGTGCGATGCGTTCGGGCTGGACGCTTCAATCTGGTGACCACGCCAACGAAGATTGACCACCTGTCAGGGTTCGCCATGTTCTCTACCCCCTTCCTCGATATTCCAGCGCTGGACAGCGCCCACGGCACGGTCACCCTGCCCGGCTCCAAAAGCATTTCCAACCGCGTGCTGCTGTTGGCCGCGTTGTCGCAAGGCACCACCGAGTTGCAAGATTTGCTCGACTCAGACGACACCCGCGTGATGCTCAATGCGTTGCGTGAACTCGGTTGCCAATTGCAGCACCGCGGCAGTGGCTTGCATGTCACGGGCATCGGCGCCAATTCACCGTCAAACGAGTTGGATTTGTTCATGGGCAATGCCGGCACCGCCATGCGACCCTTGACCGCGGCATTGGCGTTGATGGGCGCCAAAGCCCGCTTGCACGGCGTGCCACGCATGCACGAGCGCCCCATCGGTGACTTGGTCGATGCGTTGCGTCAATTGGGTTGCCACATCGACTACGCGGGTACAGAGGGCTACCCGCCCTTGGTGTTGCGCGGCCACCAAGGATTGCAACTGGGCCAGCCGATCCAAGTTCGCGGTGATGTCTCGAGTCAGTTTTTAACTGCCTTGTTGTTGGCATTGCCTTTGGTCGCCACGCAAGACATCGTGGTGGAAGTCGTCGGTGAATTGATCTCCAAACCCTACATCGAAATCACCCTCAATTTGTTGCAGCGATTTGGCGTGCAAGTCACACGCGAAGGTTGGCAACGGTTCACGGTGCCTGCGGGCAGCCGCTACACCTCCCCCGGCGTGTTGCCGGTCGAAGCCGACGCCTCCTCCGCCAGTTATTTCATTGCCTTGGGCGCCATCGCTTCGACTTCCGGTGTGCGCATTCAAGGCGTGGGCGCAGAGTCCATCCAAGGTGACATTCGCTTCATGGACGCGGCCCGCGCCATGGGCGCGGACATCAGCAGCGGCCCGAACTGGGTACAAACCCAACGCGGGATTTGGCCATTGAAAGCCATTGACATGGATTGCAACCAAATCCCAGACGCAGCCATGACACTGGCCGTGATGGCGCTCTACGCCGATGGCCCCAGCACGTTGCGCAACATCGCCAGTTGGCGGGTCAAAGAAACCGATCGCATTGCAGCGATGGCCGCCGAAGCCCGCAAATTGGGCGCGTTGGTTGAGGAAGGGCCTGACTGGATACGGATTCACCCGGTTCAACATTGGCAGGCGGCCGCCATTCACACCTATGACGATCACCGCATTGCCATGTGCTTTTCGCTGGCTGCGTTCAACCCGTCTGGGCAGGCGGTGCGCATCGAAGACCCGAAATGCGTGGCCAAGACGTTTCCCGATTATTTCGAGGCCTTGTTCTCGTTGTCGCACTCCGCCAGCGTGCCGGTCATCACCATCGACGGCCCCACCGCGTCCGGCAAAGGCACCTTGGCAGCCTTGGTGGCCCAGCAATTGGGCTACCACTACCTTGACAGCGGCGCCCTTTACCGACTGACGGCGTTGGCGAGCTTGCAAGCGGGTTTGGCGCTGGAGGCTGACAACGAAACGGCCATCGCACAACTGGCGCGCAGCTTGCCCGTGGTGTTCGAAGGTGAGCGCGTGCTCTTGTCTAACGTCAATGTTTCCGAAGCCATTCGCACCGAAGAATCAGGCATGAACGCCTCCAAAGTCTCGGCCATGCCCTTGGTCAGGCAAGCCTTGGTGGCGTTGCAACTGTCGTTTCAGCGCTTGCCGGGCTTGGTCGCTGACGGGCGGGACATGGGCACGGTCATCTTCCCCGCCGCCGACCTCAAGGTATTTTTGACCGCCAGCGCCGAAAAAAGAGCAGAACGGCGTCACAAGCAACTGATTTCAAAGGGAATTTCCACTACAATCGATGTTCTTCGCGCAGACCTGCAAGCGCGCGACGCCCGCGACACACAGCGCAGCGTTGCACCCTTGATGCCCGCCGAAGACGCTTTGCATCTGGACAACTCCTTGCTCACCATCGACCAATCGGTGGCACAAGTGATGTCTTGGTGGCAAAGCAAACAGGTGTTTGGCACCGGCCAAGCCTGAACTGGTTCCTCTCCATCCCCTTCGCGCTGCATGGCGCACCGGTGGCGAGGTTGTTTCACCCAACCGCGGACAACCCGCAGCAACCGTTGACCAAGTTTTCCCTGCACAACATGGTGCATGACGCTTTGTCGACGACATTAGGAAATTGAATGTCTGAATCTTTTGCAGCCCTGTTTGAAGAATCCCTGAAACGCTCAGAAATGCGCATCGGCGAGGTCATCACCGCCGAAGTCATCCGTGTCGAGCACAACCACGTCGTGGTCAATGCAGGGCTGAAATCAGAAGCTTATGTGCCTATCGAAGAATTTAAAAA
>CANGZG010000092.1 GCA_947458415.1 Comamonadaceae bacterium
CAGTTTGTAATCTTTGTTGTACTTGCGCAAGATGTCCCAAGTTGGAAATTTTTCGGCATAGCGGCGTTTGTTGTTCTTCCACATGAAGTTGTATACGCAGTTGTGGAAGTAATAAAACTCAAGGTGCTTGAACTCCGTCTTGGTGGCACTGAACAGCTCTTCCACCCGCGCAATGTGTTCGTCCATGGTGCCGCCCACGTCCATCAACAACAATAACTTCACATGGTTGTGGCGCTCTGGGCGCATCTTGATGTCCAAGTAGCCTGCGTTGGCAGCGGTACTGCGGATGGTGTGGTCCAAATCAAATTCATTTTCTGCACCCTCACGCGCAAACCGGCGCAAACGGCGCAACGCCACTTTGATGTTGCGCGTGCCCAATTCAATGCTGTCGTCATAGTCTTGGTAAGCGCGCTGTTCCCAGACCTTGACGGCACTTTTGTTGCCGCCCTTGCCACCGATGCGAATGCCTTGCGGGTTGTAGCCCCCATTGCCAAATGGGGAGGTGCCGCCCGTGCCGATCCATTTGCTGCCGCCCTCGTGGCGTTCTTTTTGTTCTTCCAAGCGTTTTTTCAAGGTGTCCATCAACTCGTCCCAGCCCATTTTTTCGATGGCGGCTTTTTGCTCTGGGGTGAGTTCGTTTTCCAATATTTTTTTCAGCCAGTCGATTGGTACATCGGCGGTGAAATCGGTCAGCATTTCAACGCCTTTGAAATATGCACCAAAGGCTTTGTCAAACTTGTCGAAATGCTTTTCGTCTTTGATCAAGGCTGTGCGGCTGAGGTAGTAAAAATCATCCATGCTGCATGCGTCGCTCTGCGGCCCGACCACATTGGCTTGCATGGCTTCGAGCAACATCAGAAACTCTTTCACCGACACCGGCAGTTTGGCGGCGCGCAAGGTGTAGAAGAAGTCGATCAGCATGGCGCGTCAGCGGTTACGGCTTTGCATGAACACCAGTTTTTCGAACAGGGTCACGTCTTGTTCGTTCTTTAGCAACGCGCCGACCAGAGGCGGCACAGCCACTTTGTCGTCTTGGGTTTGCAGCGCAGCCAGAGGAATGTCTTCCGCCACCAGCAGCTTCAACCAATCGAGCAATTCAGAAGTCGACGGTTTTT
The DNA here is from genome assembly GCA_947458415.1 of Comamonadaceae bacterium. Classification (GTDB taxonomy): domain Bacteria; phylum Pseudomonadota; class Gammaproteobacteria; order Burkholderiales; family Burkholderiaceae_C; genus Limnohabitans. The sequence continues at coordinate 1,116 of CANGZG010000092.1, forward strand.
TCTTCAAGCCGGGCAAGCCGCGCACGTCGTAGAAGGTTTTCAGGGCGGCAGCGAGCAAATCTTTTTTCAAATTCGGGAAATGCACATCGATGATTTGCCGCATGGTGTCGGCTTCGGGGAACTTGATGTAGTGAAAGAAGCAACGGCGCAAGAATGCGTCAGGCAGCTCTTTTTCGTTGTTCGAGGTGATGAACACCAAGGGGCGGGTGGTGGCTTTGATCAGCTCGCGCGTTTCATAGCAGTAAAACTCCATGCGATCGAGTTCGCGCAGCAAGTCATTGGGGAATTCGATGTCGGCTTTGTCGATTTCATCGATCAGCAAGGCCACGGGCTCTTTGGCGGTAAACGCTTGCCAAAGCACGCCTTTGATGATGTAGTTTTCGATGTTTTTCACCCGCTCGCCGCCGTCAAGGTCGGCCATTTGGCTGTCACGCAAACGGCTGACCGCGTCATATTCGTACAAACCTTGTTGGGCTTTGGTGGTGGATTTCACATGCCATTGCAACAGTGGCATGTTCAGCGCTGCGGCTACCTCTTCTGCCAACATGGTTTTTCCGGTGCCGGGTTCGCCCTTGACCAGCAAAGGCCGCTTGAGCGTGATGGCGGCGTTCACCGCCAGCATCAGGTCTTGGGTGGCCACGTAGTTTTGGGAGCCTTGGAATTTCATTCGCTTGTGCCTTTCGGGGGTATTGACGCGGAGCTTACAAACCGCGTCTATATAATCTTTGGAGTTTCAATGATTGTCTGTCCAAAATGAACAAGTTTTATACGTCGTTGCTCGTCTTGTTTGTCGCTTGTGCGACCCCTGTCGCTCATGCCCAAGAAACGGGTGACGCCAAAGCCGGTGAAACCAAAATCGCCATGTGCATTGGTTGCCACGGCATCAAAGGTTACCAAGCCAGTTTCCCCGAAGTTTATAAAGTCCCCAAAATTTCAGGCCAAACCGCCGCTTACATCGTGTCTTCATTGAACGCTTACCAAAAAGGTGAGCGCAAGCACCCCACCATGAAGAGCATCGCGGCCTCACTGACTGCCAAAGACATGGCGGACATCGCGGCATATTACGAATCCCACGGCAAAGCAACTGCGCCTGCGGTCCCCGACAAAGCCACCCAAGCGACCGGCAAAACCGCGGAATTGCTTGCCAAAGGGGCTTGTGCTTCTTGCCACGGCGCCAACTTGAACAAACCCATGGTGCCCGGTTACCCGAAGATCGCGGGCCAGTACAAAGACTATGTGTATGTGGCGCTCAAGTCTTACAAAACTGAAAACCAAGCCACTTGGGGACGCAACAACGGTGTCATGGCCGGTATCGCCAAGCAGTTCACTTTGGCAGAGTTGAAAGAAATCGCTGCTTATGTGAGCCAACAACAGGGCGATTTGCAGACCGTGCCGCAATCCAAGTTCCGCTGAAGCCCTTTCGCATTTCACCAAAGGCCCACCACGTTGGGCCTTTTTTCATGGGTCAGTCTTGGGTCGCCCGCCTTTGCACGGCATCGATGTAGGCTTGGCCATCAGGCGGTTGGCCACTGCGTTGACTCTCCCACAACATGGTGCCCAAGCATTCCATCACCTCATGGTGGGCATCGTGCAAGTCGGTGCGTTTGGCTGCGAGCAATTCAACGGCTTGTCGAATGCCCCGTGGTTGATCGATGGAGCATTGTTCGCTGATGGACAAATGCATGGACAAGTGCAAAAAAGGGTTGCCCGTGCTGTCATCGAAATCACGTTGCAACGCATCCTCTTCGTTGGCCAACACGGCATGGTATTCGGGGTGTCGGCTGATCCATTCTGCTGCCAACGTCTCCAACGGGTCGACCAACGGCCCTTGCAATTGTTTGGCATAGACTTGGCATAAGAAGCGACGGACGTCTTGTTGTGAGGGACTGAACATGCGCTGTATTGTCAACCAGAGAAGCCCATGAACCAAGCCTACATTTGTGATGCCATACGAACCCCTTTCGGCCGCTACGGGGGTGCGTTGTCCACTGTACGCGCTGACGACTTGGCTGCCATACCTTTGCGTGCATTGATGGCGCGCAATCCCCAGGTAGATTGGATGGCTGTTACTGAAGTGCTGTATGGCTGCGTCAACCAAGCAGGCGAAGACAACCGCAATGTGGCGCACATGGCGAGTTTGCTGGCTGGTTTGCCCTACCAAATCCCGGGCGCCACGATCAACCGCTTATGCGGCTCTGGCATGGATGCCTTGGGCACAGCTGCCCGGGCCATTCGCGCTGGCGAAGCCACCTTGATGATTGCCGGCGGCGTCGAAAGCATGAGCCGTGCGCCGTTTGTCATGCCCAAATCGGAGACAGCGTTTGCGCGCACACCAGCCATTTTTGACACGACCATTGGTTGGCGCTTCATCAACCCGTTGATGAAAGCCATGTACGGCGTGGACGCCATGCCCGAAACCGCCGAGAACGTGGCCACCGATTACAAGATCGAGCGCGAAGCCCAAGACCGCATGGCGCTGGCCAGCCAGTTGAAAGCAGTTGCCGCGCAGCAGTCCGGTGCATTGGCTGAGGAAATCACACCGGTCACGATTGCACAAAAAAAAGGCGATCCGGTGGTGGTGGACAAGGATGAACACCCACGTACCACCAGCTTGGAAAAACTGGCGCAACTCAAAGGCGTGGTACGCCCCGACGGCACAGTCACCGCGGGCAACGCCAGTGGCGTGAATGACGGTGCTTGCGCGATATTGCTGGCCGATGAAGCCACCGCCAAAGTGCATGGGCTCACGCCTCGGGCACGCGTGGTAGGCATGGCGACCGCTGGTGTGCCACCACGCATCATGGGCATGGGTCCAGCGCCTGCGACAGAAAAAGTGTTGGCCTTGACCGGGTTGACCCTGTCGCAAATGGACGTGATCGAGTTGAACGAAGCGTTTGCAGCCCAAGGCATTGCGGTGCTGCGCATGTTGGGTTTGCAAGACGATGACCCGCGCGTCAACCCGAACGGTGGCGCGATTGCTTTGGGTCATCCGCTGGGTGCCAGCGGCGCGCGTCTGGTGACCACCGCCACCAACCAGTTGCACCGCACTGGCGGGCGTTACGCCTTGTGCACCATGTGCATTGGGGTGGGGCAGGGCATTGCCGTGGTGATTGAGCGCGTTTAAGCCGACACACGTTTAAAAAAAGTCCGCTGATGCGGTTTTTTTTATTGCTCTACAAACGCCCGTTCCACCACAAAATCTCCCGGCGTGCTGGTATTGCCTTCGGCAAAACCGCGTTCTTCCAGCATGGTTTTCAAATCTTTCAGCATTTGCGGACTGCCGCACAGCATGACGCGGTCATCTTGCGGGTTGAACGCAGGCAAACCCAAATCAGCAAACAATTTGCCCGAGTTGATCAAATCGGTCATGCGGCCTTGGTTTTTGTAAGGCTCACGGGTGACGGTGGGGTAGTACAACATCTGCTCGCGCACCATCTCGCCCAGCAGTTCGTGCTGCGGCAGTTCTTGGGTCAGGTAGTCGTGGTAAGCCAGTTCGTTGACTTGACGCACCCCGTGAACAATGATGACTTTTTCAAAACGCTCGTAGGTGTCAGGGTCGCGCACGATGCTCAGGTAAGGTGCCAAGCCAGTGCCCGTGCCCAGCAAATACAGGTGTTTGCCGGGCAACAAATAATCGATCAACAAGGTGCCCGTGGGTTTGCGTCCGACGATGATCTTGTCGCCGACCTGAATGTGCTGCAAGCGAGAAGTCAAAGGACCATCGGGTACTTTGATGCTCAAAAACTCCAAGTGTTCTTCGTAATTCGGGCTCACAATGCTGTAAGCGCGGAGCAGGGGCTTGCCGTCGACCTTGAGTCCAATCATGGTGAAATGGCCGTTGGAGAACCGCAGGGCCATGTCGCGGGTGGTGGTGAAACTGAACAGGCGATCGGTCCAATGGTGAACGGATAAGACGGTTTCTTCTAGGAAGGCACTCATGGACAGGTCTGTTTGAAAGTCAAAAAACAAGATTTTAGTTGACGCCATGTCGCCCTGGCGATGTGGCTCGACTGGATCAGCATATGCAAGGATGAACAAGCACATGAAAAAAGAATTCAACACGTTTGATGACATCAAAGCCTGCGTCGGGCAGGACGTGGCGGTCAGTGACTGGTGTGTGGTGACGCAAGCGCAAATCAACTTGTTCGCTGATGCCACCCATGACCACCAATGGATTCACATCGATGCGGAAAAAGCCGCTGCGGGGCCGTTTGGCACCCCGATCGCGCATGGATTTTTGACTTTGTCTTTGTTGCCGCGTTTTTTTGAGTCGGCTTTTTCTTCTGCACAAACACGCATGGGCGTGAACTATGGCTTGAACAAGGTCAGGTTCACCGCACCCGTGCCGGTCAACAGCCGTTTGCGCGGGCACATGCATTTATTGGCCTGTGAGGACATCGCGCCCAATGGCATCCAAATGACATGGAAGGTCAGCGTCGAGCGCGAAGGCAGCGACAAGCCGGTGTGCGTGGCAGAGTCGCTGGTCAGGCATTACGCCTGATTCGAAGGTATGCCAAAGCCTTGTTGTCGCCATGCTTCGTACACCACCACTGCCACGGCATTGGACAAATTCAAACTGCGCTGACCCGGCACCATGGGCAGTGTGAGCAACCTGTCTGCCCCAAAACTTTCGCGCAGCGCCACGGGCAAGCCGCTGGTTTCAGAGCCGAAAATCAACCAATCGTTGGTTTGTAACGCGCAGTCATGGACACGGCGCTTGCCATGGGTGCTGAGTGCAAAGCAGCGTTGTGGATCGGGTTGTTCGCTGGCCAAAAACGCTTCCCAATCCGCATGGCGTTTGACGAACGCGTATTCCAAATAATCCAAACCGGCGCGACGCATTTGTTTGTCTTCCATGGAAAAGCCCAATGGTTCAATCAGGTGCAACCGGCAACCGGTGTTCGCTGCCAAACGAATCACATTGCCCGTGTTGGGCGGAATTTCTGGTTGGTGAAGAACAATGTTGAACATGGGTGGGGCGAGCATTCAAAGAGAGTCTGCGTGAGGCACTGATTGTGCTCTGGCCAGGGTCACGCAATCGACCTTGGCCGCGCCCGCTTGCAACAATGCCAACGCACAGGCGTGCAATGTGCTGCCTGTGGTCATGACGTCATCGACCAGCGTCAGGTGTTTGCCAATAAAGTGGGGTCGATGTGCGGGATGGACAGCGAATGCATGGGTCAAATTGGCTTGGCGTTTTTCGCGGCTCAAGCTGGCTTGTGAGGCGGTGTCTGTGACGCGCAGCAAACCTTGGTCAATGCATTTGTGTCGCGCCAAGTGCCGCGCCAACAGGCTTGCTTGGTTAAAACCCCGCTGTCGCTGGCGTTTGGCAGACAACGGCACGGGAATCAGGTGAGTCGATGTCGACACCAATGCCTGCAAATGGTCATTCGCCAGCATGAGCTTGGCAAAAAACGCAGCCAAGCCTGCTTGCTCGTTGAATTTGAAGCCGATGATGAGGCTGCGCCACGGTTCGACATAAGACACAGCACTGGCACAAGCCTGCCAAATGGGCGGTGAGGACAAACAATTGGCGCAAATGGGTTGCAGGCTGTCAAGGGCACACGCTCGGCACGCAGGGTCGTGAGGCTGGTGTTGCAATGCACAGCTGTCGCACAAAATGTCATGGCACCAAGTCGCGCAAACATGGCATTGCGTGGGCCATGAAAATAAAGGCTGGGGTCGCCATTGCTTGAAGCGACGAAACCAACTTGGGTATGCTTTGCGGCTGATGGTCATGCCCGAACTCTAGAAAGAATGTTGGCGAATGTCTGTGAGCGATTCACCCGAAAAAAATGAGGGAATGCCCACCTTGGATGCCCGAGCTGCTGCGCTCGTGGCGCGCAAAATCAGTCGCAGCGGCCAGCCTTGGTTGCACGATGAAGTGGCGCGGCGCATGGCAGAACGGTTGCCTCTGATTCGTCAACCTACCCAGCACTGGGTGAATTGGGCCCCTCGAATCGGGGGTCGTACCTCACACACGCTGGTTCAAGCCTTGTATCCGCATGCGCGCCAAACCGTCGTGCAAACCGAAGCCGACGATTTAATATGGGCCAAACAGGCGCTCAGTCCCCCTTGGTGGAAGCGATTAACGCACCGAGGTTGGGATTTTTCTTCCGACACGACGCAAGCAGCCGATTTGGTTTGGTGCAACATGCAGTTGCACATGAACCCCGACCCGTTGTTTTTGATGCAGCAATGGCATCAGACGTTGAACGCCCAAGGGCATGTCATGTTTTCTTGCTTGGGGCCAGACAGTCTGCGTGAATTGCGAACGGTGTTTGCGCAACAAGGGTGGCCTGAACCGCACCATCCGTTCACTGACATGCATGATTGGGGCGACATGCTGTTGCAAGCGGGGTTTGCACAGCCCATCATGGACATGGAGCACATCACCTTGACCTATGCCACCGCTGACGACCTGTTGGGTGAGTTGCGAACCTTGGGCCGCAATCTGCACCCTCAGCGTTTGGCAGGACTGCGAGGCCGTGCGTGGCAGCGTCGGTTATTGAATGGTTTGCAAGATGCCTTGTCGTCGTCCGCGCACGAGGGCAGATTGACACTGACATTTGAGGTCATTTATGGTCACGCTTTCAAAGCAAAGCCGGCAACCAAACCTGACCCATCCACCACGGTCAGTTTGGACGCCATGAAAAAAATGCTGTCAGGCAAAGGAAAAACCCTGTGACCGCCATGTTTTTCGATCCCTTGGCATGAAAGGCCATTTGGGTCCAGCGGTCAGCAAGCTTGGTGTCAGGCGCGGGCCAGGCTTCCATTGCTACAATGATTTGGTTAAATGAATGGATTTTTTTTCAGCCGTATTTTTTAAAAAACATGATGAACCACATTCTCAAAAAACTCGAAACAGCGCTTTTGGCCTTGGCTGTGCTCGGTGCCAATGCAGCATGGGCTGTCAACGACCTGCCCGGCGGTCCCGCTGTCAGGCAATTGAACCTTCACCCCCCAGTCACCAAAATCGCCGAAGAGCAAGTTTGGTTGCACTGGTTCATGTTGATCATTTGCACCGTGATTTTTGTGGCTGTGTTTGGTGTCATGTTTTATTCCATCTGGAAGCACCGCAAATCTGTAGGCCATAAGTCTGCAAATTTCCACGAATCGGTCAAAGTTGAGATTGCATGGACCGTGGTTCCTTTCATCATCGTGATCTTGATGGCGCTGCCTGCCACCAAAGCCGTGGTGGCCAGCAAGGACACCTCTAACGCCGAATTGACCATCAAAGTCACCGGCTACCAGTGGAAATGGGGGTATGACTACATCAAAGGTGAAGGCGAAGGCATTGGCTTCATTTCTACCTTGGACAACACGCAACGTGAAATGTCCAACTCCGGCAAACCCGAACCCACAGACGACTATTTGCTCAAAGTCGACAACCCTTTGGTGGTTCCTGTGGGCAAAAAAATCCGCATCATCACCACCTCGAATGACGTGATTCACTCGTTCGCAGTGAACTCATTCGGTATCAAGCAAGATGCCATTCCAGGATTCGTTCGTGATACATGGTTTCGTGCCGAACAAACCGGTGACTTTCGTGGTCAGTGCCAGGAATTGTGTGGCAAAGAGCATGCGTACATGCCGATCCATGTGAAAGTGGTCAGTGCAGAAGACTACACCGCATGGGTGGCGGCTGAAACCAAAAAAATGGCGGCCAAACAAGACGATCCCAACAAGGTCTGGACTCTGGCTGAGCTGACGAAAAAAGGTGAAAAAGTCTACGCCGCCAATTGCGCTGCTTGCCACCAACCCAACGGCAAGGGCGCCGGTCCCATCAAAGCATTGGACGGTGCGGCGGTGGTGCTCGATGCAGATGCTGGCAAGCAAATCAATGTGCTGCTCAATGGCCAAAACGTGGCCATGCCTGCTTGGAAGCAGCTGAGTGACACGGAAATCGCGGCTGTGATCAGCTTCACCAAAAACAGCTGGTCCAACCAAACCGGTCAACTCGTTCAGCCTGCCGATGTCCGTGCAGCCCGTCAATGAAACACCCTGAAATCTAAGGAATCTTTATGAGCGCAGTTCTTGATCCCCACGGCCACGGTGCAGCAGACCACGGGCATGACCACCACCACGGTGCCCCACACGGTTGGAAACGCTGGGTTTATGCGACCAACCACAAGGACATTGGCACACTGTATTTATTGTTCGCATTCTCTATGTTGATCATTGGCGGCGTGCTGGCTTTGCTGATTCGTGCA
>CANGZG010000093.1 GCA_947458415.1 Comamonadaceae bacterium
GTGTGGTGACTGGCTTGTGTGAGCGCCTGTGAAACTGCCTCGACAGGCGATTGCTCGAGTGCCAACGCGCGTGCAGAAGGCAATGACCAGACCACAGCGACTTCTTGCCCTGCAGGGCCGCCCAGTGGCAGCAGGGCCAAAATGTCGAGTTCGCCGTGGTTGCGGGCAAACCATTGCAATGCTTGTTGTCGATGAGGTTTGTCACAACGTACCCGGGTTGCCAATGCATGTTGTGCATAAGGCAGGCTGTCATAAGCCACACCCAATTCTGTTCGGGTTTGGCTGGCGCGGCCTTCACACACCACGGTCAGCGTGGCTTGTGGCGCCTTATCCATGCGCGCAATGTCATGTTGAAAATGGATGGCCTCAGACAGCATGCGCTCGAGGACGGGGACATCGACGATGTGTGTCAAGCCGTTGAAGGAAGGGGCTTGAAATTGAACCTGGCCACCTGCGTCTCCCCACACTTGCATGGATTGAACCGCGGTGGCATGCGGTTGCTCGGGCCAGCAACGCAAGTCAGACAGAAGTTCTCGCGAATGGGCGTTGAGGGCAAAGGCCCGCACATCATTCGCCGGGGCAGGTTGGCCCACCAAGGCCACGCGCAAGCGCTGTCTGGCCAGCAACAGCGCCAAGCTGCTGCCCACCACACCGCTGCCACGGATGCAAATATCAAAGGAAGAAGACATGTTTTCGATTGTAGGAGTTGCCTGCCCGTAGAATTTCAGGCTTTGCACACAACCCTAGCGTGTGCTTTAGCTTTCCAAGGAAACAGCTATGAGTTTGAAATGCGGCATCGTGGGCTTGCCCAACGTCGGTAAATCCACCTTGTTCAATGCGTTGACCAAGGCAGGCATTGCGGCTGAAAACTACCCGTTTTGCACCATCGAGCCCAACGTGGGCGTGGTCGAAGTGCCAGACCCCAGGCTGGCGCAATTGAGCGACATTGTCAAACCCGAACGGGTCGTGCCTGCGATCGTGGAGTTCGTTGACATCGCCGGACTCGTTGCAGGTGCCAGCACTGGCGAGGGCTTGGGCAACCAGTTTCTGGCGCACATCCGTGAAACCGATGCGATTGTGAACGTGGTGCGGTGTTTCGAAGACGACAACGTGATTCACGTCGCGGGCAAGGTGGACCCGATTTCTGACATCGAGGTCATTCAAACCGAACTGTGTTTGGCCGATTTGAGCAGCGTCGAAAAAGCTTTGCATCGGCATCAAAAAACGGCGCGCTCTGGCGACAAAGAAGCTGCGAAATTGGTGGCTATTTTGGAGAAATGCCAAACCGCATTGAACGACACCAAGCCAGTGCGAACCATCGACTTCAGCAAAGAAGACAAACTCGCGCTCAAGCAATTCTTTTTGATCACTGCCAAGCCCGCCATGTTTGTGGCCAATGTGGCTGAGGACGGATTCGAGAACAACCCTTTGCTTGACCGTTTGACCGCGTTTGCCAAAGCGCAGCATGCCCCGGTGGTGGCCATCAGTGCCAAGCTAGAAGCTGAGATGAGCGAGATGAGCGATGAAGACCGTGACATGTTTTTGGCTGAACTCGGGCAAGAAGAACCCGGCTTGAATCGCCTCATCCGTTCTGCTTATGCCTTGTTGGGCTTGCAAACCTATTTCACTGCTGGTGTCAAAGAAGTGCGCGCGTGGACGATCCGTGTTGGAGACACAGGCCCGCAAGCGGCTGGTGTGATTCACACCGATTTCGAAAAGGGTTACATACGCGCACAAACCATCGCCTTCAATGACTTCATTCAGTTCAAGGGCGAGCAGGGCGCCAAAGACGCTGGAAAAATGCGTGCGGAAGGTAAAGAATACGTGGTCAAAGATGGCGATGTGATGAACTTTTTGTTCAGTTCATGATGACTGATCAAACCAACCACTGCCAGCCAAACACCAGCACGCCATAACGCAACGCCTTGCCAAGCGCCATGTAACACACGCAAGGCCAAAACGGCAATCGCAAGTAACCCGCCACCACGCACAACGCATCACCCACCACGGGCAACCATGCGCCCAAGCACGCTACTGGCCCCAAGCGTTGCAACCATTGCAAGGCACGCAAATGGTGCGTGTGGGGGGACGACAGGTTGCGACTGGTCATGAGGTGGTCTGCACCGACACCCATCCACCATCCGATGACGCTGCCCAATGTGTTGCCCAGTGTGGCGACACACAACGCCGGCCACAACAACGTCGGGTTGAGTGTGATCAGCCCTAACAAAACAGGCTCAGAGCCCAAAGGCAAGAGTGTGGCTGCCAGCAAAGATGCACCAAACAAAATGACCAACCCATACTCGGGCTGGGACAGGTTTGTCAATAGGGATTGAAAAAAATTCTCCATCTGAGTCAGTGTAATTGTTGCGTGTGACTGCAAAACCCATACCAAAACGCACAAATCTTCAGTGACAAAATAGATTGAAAAAAACACATACAAACGCGATTCACACCGCTAGAATCGTGCCTCCTTTTTAAGCACGCCTTCACATACTCCATGCGCATTGGTTCGTTCGAATTAGCACACAACGTGTTTGTGGCACCCATGGCAGGTGTCACCGACAGACCGTTTCGCATGTTGTGCAAACAGTTGGGCGCGTCTTATGCAGTCAGCGAAATGGTCACTTCGCGCAAAGATTTGTGGGACAGTTTGAAAACCTCGCGTCGCGCCAATCACGAAGGTGAACCCGGCCCCATCGCGGTACAAATCGCAGGCACAGACGCAGACATGATGGCCCAAGCAGCGGTTTACAACATCCAACGCGGCGCGCAAATCATCGACATCAACATGGGGTGCCCGGCCAAAAAAGTCTGTCACAAATGGGCCGGTTCAGCGCTGATGCAAGATGAAGAACTGGCGATTCAGATTGTGCAAGCCGTGGTGAATGCGGCCAAGCCTTTCGAGGTTCCAGTCACCTTGAAGATGCGCACCGGTTGGCGCGCCGATCAACGCAATGTCGTCACACTCGCCAGACAAGCCGAATCTGCTGGCGTGCAAATGGTGACGGTTCACGGACGCACCCGCGAGCAAGGTTACAAAGGGCACGCCGAATACAACACGATGGCACAAGTGAAGGCGGCGGTGTCCATTCCTGTGGTGGCCAATGGCGACATCGATTCACCACAAAAAGCCAAGCAAGTGCTCGCAATGACAGGTGCAGACGCGGTGATGATTGGCCGCGCTGCCCAAGGCCGTCCCTGGATTTTTCGAGAAATCACGCATTACTTGAACCATGGCACCTTGCTGGCACCGCCTTTGGTGGCAGAGGTCAAGCGCCTGTTGCTGCATCACTTGCAAGACCATTACAGCCTGTATGGCAGCCACACCGGTGTGCGCAGTGCGCGCAAACACATCGCTTGGTACACACAGGGCTTGCCGCATGCGCCCGGCTTTCGCCAACGCATGAATTTGATTGAAGATTGCGACACCCAGTTGCAGGCCGTCGCCCACTATTTTGACGAACTGGCCCAATGGTCAGACCGTTTGCTACCCATAGACAAGACAGCTATTTTGGAGACAAGTACATGAGCAAAAAGCAAATTGAAGAGGTGATTCGCCACAGCCTTGAGACGTATTTCAAGGACTTGCGTGGCGCTGAGCCTGATCAATTGCATGACATGATGATTCAAGTGATGGAGAAACCCTTGCTTGACGTGGTCATGAAACATGCCGATGGCAACCAATCACGTGCGGCCACTTGGTTGGGATTGAACCGCAATACCTTGCGAAAAAAACTCACTGATCACAAATTGCTTTGATGGTGATGGTTCGGCTCGGTCCGATTTTTTAGAAAGTAGTCACCATGAATGCATTGATCTCTGTGTCTGACAAAACAGGCATTGTTGAACTCGCCCGCGCCTTGCACGATTTGGGCATGCAACTGATTTCCACCGGAGGTACCGCGCAGTTGCTCAGTTCGCAAGGTTTGCCTGTGCGCGAAGTGGCAGAGGTCACAGGCGTTGCCGAAATGCTCGATGGTCGCGTCAAAACGTTGCATCCGAATGTGCATGGCGGCTTGCTGGCGCGTCGCGACATGCCGGCGCACATGCAAGCGTTGAAAACCCATGGCATCGACACCATCGATGTGCTGGTGGTCAACCTCTACCCATTTGAAGCCACGGTGGCCATGCCCGATTGCACATTGGATGACGCGATTGAAAACATCGACATTGGCGGCCCAGCCATGGTGCGCAGTGCGGCCAAAAACTGGAAGCATGTCGCCGTGCTGACGGATGCGTCGCAATACCAACCCGTGGTGGATGAATGGCGAGCGCAGGGTGGATTAAGCGAGGCCACACGTTTTCGTTTGGCGGTGGCCGCGTTCAACCGAATCAGCATGTATGACGGTGCCATCAGCGATTACTTGTCATCACTTCATTTAGAAACCGAGCAACGCAGTTTGTTTCCGGGTCAAGCCAATGGTCGCTTTGTCAAGTTACAAGACTTGCGTTATGGCGAGAACCCACACCAACTGGCTGCTTTTTACAGAGATGCCGATCCTGCGCCTGGTTCCTTGGTGACTGCACGCCAATTGCAAGGCAAGGAACTTTCTTACAACAACATCGCTGACGCCGATGCTGCATGGGAATGTGTCAAAAGCTTTGATACACCTGCTTGTGTCATCGTCAAGCATGCCAACCCTTGCGGCGTGGCTGTGGCCGAAGACGCATTGGCCGCCTACAAAAAGGCCTACCAAACCGACCCGACTTCAGCCTTTGGCGGCATCATCGCTTTCAATTGCCCTGTGGATTTACCTGCTGTCCAAGCCTTGGGTCAGCAGTTTGTCGAAGTGCTGATTGCGCCATCATTCACCGGAGAGGCGTTGGTGCAACTGCAAGCCAAAGCCAATGTGCGCGTGTTGCAAATTGGATTGCCGCCCGGTGGCAGCACGCCTTGGGACAAGGGTTTGAATTTGCTCGATGTCAAACGTGTGGGTTCAGGCTTGTTGATGCAAACCGCAGACAACCATCGCTTGACTTTGGATGACATGCAAGTGGTGACGCACAAGCAACCCACCCCGCAACAGTTGCATGACTTGTTGTTTGCGTGGACCGTCGCCAAATACGTCAAAAGCAACGCGATTGTCTTTTGCGCCAACGGCATGACCATGGGCGTGGGTGCAGGCCAGATGAGTCGCTTGGATTCTGCACGCATCGCTGCCATCAAAGCCGGCCATGCCAAGTTGAGTTTGAAAGACACCGTGGTGGCCAGCGACGCGTTTTTTCCGTTCCGAGACGGGTTGGATGTGGTGGTCGATGAAGGCGCGGTGTGCGTGATTCAACCGGGCGGGTCGATGCGTGATCAAGAAGTGATCGATGCGGCCAATGAGCGCGGCGTGGCCATGGTGTTCACGGGCGTCAGGCATTTCAGGCATTGAGGGTTTGCCTCAGCAATCCCGAATGTCATGACTGGCCGCCATCAAAGGCTGGCGAACACCTCTGCAGCGGCAGCCACGGTGTCAGCGATGTCTTGGTCTGTGTGCGCGCTGCTGACAAATCCCGCCTCGTAAAGCGCAGGAGCGATGTAGACACCTCGGTCCAACAAGCCGTGAAACAGTTTGTTGAAGCGGGGTGAATCGCTGGTCATCACCTTGGCATAGTTTTGGGGCAATTCGGGCAAGAGGAAAAAGCCAAACATGCCGCCTTGGCAATCGGCACTGAAGGGGACGCCGGTTTTTTTCGCGGCTTGTGTGAGGCCATCGACCAGCGAACGGGTTTTGGCGGACAGCGCATCAAAAAAACCAGGCTTGGAAATTTCATGCAAAGTGGCCAAACCGCAAGCGGTGGCCACTGGGTTACCGCTGAGCGTGCCTGCTTGGTAGACCGGGCCCAAAGGAGCGAGTTGTTCCATCACCGCGCGTTTGCCACCGAAGGCCGCCAAAGGCATGCCACCACCGATGACTTTGCCCAACACCGTGACATCGGGTTCAAACCCAGGGATGGATTGGGCATACACACTTTGTGCGCTGCCCAAGGCCACGCGACAACCCGTCATGACTTCATCGAACACCAGCAACGCACCATGTTGTGTGCAGAGTTCGCGGCATCGCTTCATGAATGGCACGCTGGCACGCACGAAATTCATGTTGCCAGCGATGGGCTCGATCATCAGGCAGGCCAACTCTTTGCCATGCAATGCAAACGCTTCTTCCAATTGGGTGATGTTGTTGTATTCGAGTACCAGGGTGTGTTGCACCACTTCAGGTGGGACACCGGCACTGGTGGGGTTGCCAAAAGTGGCCAAACCAGAACCTGCTTTCACCAACAAGGCGTCGGCATGGCCGTGGTAGCAGCCTTCAAATTTGATGATCTTGCTGCGGCCTGTGGCACCCCTTGCCAAGCGCAATGCACTCATGCCGGCTTCGGTGCCAGAGCTGACCAAACGCACCATGTCCATGGAGGGCATGAGTTTAAGCAAGGCTTCAACCAATTCGATTTCGCGCTCTGTGGGTGCGCCAAACGAAAAACCATCCATCGCCGCTTTTTGCACCGCTTGCAACACAGCAGGATGACCATGACCCAAGATCATGGGCCCCCATGAACCGATGTAATCGATGTAGCGCTTGTCGTTGGCGTCCCAGAAATAGGCGCCTTGAGCGCGTTTGACAAAACGTGGCGTGCCGCCGACAGCGCGAAAGGCGCGCACAGGCGAATTCACACCGCCAGGAATGACTTGGCGTGCACGGTCGAACAAGGTTTGGTTGAGATCAGTCATGGTTCTTCAAGTGAGAAGTGAACAATCAATGGCGGGTGTCATGGCCGGGCAAAAAATCTTGGTTGCTGGCGATGTCATCCGCTTCATCTGCTTCATCGGGCGCTTGCGCCCAAAACAATCGGTCTGCCAAGGCGTGGCCCATGCCAGGACGAAAACCTGCATCCAGCGCACCGTCCAAATAGCTGAAAGCTTCAGCCACCGCAGCCTCTAGGTCATCTCCCATGGCAAGCAAACCGGCCACAGTGGCACTCAAGGTGTCACCCGCGCCAGTGAAAATGGCATCGAAACGCTCGATGGTTTCGCTGACCATGACCGACAAAGGTGTTGCCAAGGCGTTCTCAATGTGTTGGCTGCCTTGAGGAATGCCGGTGACCAAGGTGTAGGGCACACCTTTTTCGGCAGCGGCTTTGGCCAGGTCCCGCGCGGTTGGTGTGCGTTCGCTGCCCCACTCGGGTAACAGCCAACGCCACAACGTTGAGTGGTTGCCCACCAGCAAGGTGGTTTGTGGCAACAGCAGTTCCATGAAGGCATCTTGATAGGCTTCAATCGGGTCATCCTGCCACCAAGACAAACTGGGCATGTAAGCCACCACCGGCACGTCAGGGTAATCGGTACACAACTCGGCGATCACTGACAGCACCTCTGGTGTGCCGCAAAAACCTACTTTGATCACTTGAACGGGAATGTCTTCCAGCACATGCCGCGCTTGGTCGTCCACTGCATCTTCGTCCATGGCCACATGGTCAAACGTTTCAGCGGTATCTCGCAAATAGCTGCCGGTGGCCACCGCCAAGACATGGGTACCGACCGATGACATGGCCAAAATATCGCCTGTCAATCCGCCCGCCCCACTGGGGTCATTGCTGTTGAACGTCAGCGCACAAGGATGCGCCATTTCGGGGGTCTGGCCTTCGTCTGAAAGAGAGATGTGTTGATTCATGGCCGTCTATACTTTGAATCATTCTATGCCACGCCTTTGGTGAGGAATTTGGCCTTTAACCTGATGGAAAACATTGTGAACAAAACTTGGATGTGCCTGATTTGCGGCTGGATTTACGACGAAGCACTGGGTGCGCCTGATGAAGGCATCGCCCCAGGCACACCATGGGAACAAGTGCCAATGAACTGGACTTGCCCTGAGTGCGGCGCTCGCAAAGAAGACTTTGAAATGGTGGCTATCTAAACGCTTATTTTCTTGCTGACCACCGAATAGCGCAGCAAGGTTTTGGCGCGCGCATGCGCGTGGTCCACCACAGGCAATGGGTATGTTTTGCCCAGTTCAATGCCAGCCGCTTGCAAACTCAAAGGTTTGGCCAACCAAGGCGCATGGATGTCTTTGTCTGACAAGCCCGCCAACTGAGGCAAATACCGCTTGATGAATTTGCCTTGCGGGTCAAACTTTTCACTTTGGTTGATGGGGTTGAAGATGCGGAAATAAGGCTGCGCGTCACAGCCGCTTGAACTGGCCCATTGCCAGCCGCCATTGTTGGCAGCCAAATCGAAATCATTCAAATGCAAAGCGAAATACTGTTCGCCCCAGCGCCAGTCAATGCCCAAATCTTTCACCAAAAAACTCGCCACCACCATGCGCAAGCGGTTGTGCATGTAGCCGGTCTGGTTGATTTGTGCCATGGCCGCATCCACCAACGGGTAACCCGTCTGACCTTCGCACCAAGCCGTGAACCATGCCTTGCCTGTTTTGCCTTTTTCCCACTCGATCGCGTCGTATTCGGGTTTGAAGGCGTGGGTCATGGCATGCGGGTGATGGTGCATGATTTGGTGATAAAAATCTCGCCAAATCAGCTCGGACAACCAAGTCTGTGCACCCGCGTTGCCTTTCATCGCTGGGGGGTATGCCAAGCGCACCAACTGCCGGATCGAGACGGTGCCAAAGCGCAAGTGAACGCTCAAATAGCTGGGCCCTTTGACCGCAGGAAAGTTGCGTGTGTCTTCGTAGTTCGTCATGCGCTTGGCGAAATCTTTCACCAAGGTTTGGGCCGCCTCGCTGCCCGGGTGAATATGCAGCGCTGCGAGGTCCACTGGGTGGAATCCCATGCCGGTCAATTCAGGGATCGGTTGGCGCAGGCCGACCGGTGTGGGTGCGAGTTGGCCGGGCTTGGCATGCGTGCTTCGCTCTGCCATGTCGGCGGGGGAGATTTTTTTCAGCCAAGCATTTTTGTAGGGCGTGAACACCCCGTAAGCGGTGCCACTTTGTGTCAGCACCTCACTGCGTTCAAACACCACATGGTCTTTGAACGTGTGAAAAGCGATGCCGGCATTGGCGAGTTCGCCCAGCACTTTGGCGTCTCGCGCGAGCGAGGCCGGTTCATCGTCATGGTGCGTCAGTACCGCTTGCACACCGAGTTGTTTGGCCAGTTTGATGATTTCAGGCACGGCATGCCCATGTCTGACCAACAGTCCAGCGGTGGGGTCATTCGCCATGGCGCGCCAAGTCTGGTCAAGTTCCTTGACAGCGCCGTGAATGAAGCTGACCCGCCGGTCATGGGCGGGCAAACCGTCCAAGATGTCGCGGTCAAACACAAAGCAACCAAACACTTTGTCGCTGTGCTTGTACGCGGTGTGCAAC
>CANGZG010000094.1 GCA_947458415.1 Comamonadaceae bacterium
GCCGAGGTGCGATTTGCGGTGGTCGAAAACCAAGAACAAGTCGACAAGTTGCTGGAAATTCATGCAGACTGCCCCAGCCTTGCCCGCATTTATTACGATGACCCACGCGGTCTGCGCCATTACCCGCCAACCCTGTTGAGCCATTTGCAACAGGTGCTGCGCGAAGGTGCTGCGTTGGTGGCGCAGCAACCCGAATTTGTTCACACACAAATAGAAAAAGGCCAACCCGACGATGTGGCGGCCATGTTCTTCACCTCTGGCACCACGGGCACCGCCAAAGGCGTGGTGCATACCCACCGCAGTTTGCTCGACCGCGCCAAAGCCGGTGCCGACTTTGACCGGCTGACCCACCGCGAAGAAGTGC
Source organism: Comamonadaceae bacterium (assembly GCA_947458415.1). Taxonomy (GTDB): domain Bacteria; phylum Pseudomonadota; class Gammaproteobacteria; order Burkholderiales; family Burkholderiaceae_C; genus Limnohabitans. The sequence continues at coordinate 365 of CANGZG010000094.1, forward strand.
TGGCGTATTTGCCGCCTGCGTGGATTGGTCAAAACATTTTCAGCTACGCGCAGTGGTTGTGCTGTGGTTATGTCGTCAATTGCCCTGAGTCGGCAGAAACCGTCACCATCGATTTGAAGGAAGTGGGACCGACCTATTACTTTGCGCCGCCGCGCGTGTTCGAAGGCTTGTTGACCCAAGTGATGATTCGCATGGAGGATGCCAGCGCGATCAAGCGCCGCATGTTCAAGTACTTCATGGACATCGCGCGTGAACACGGGCCGCGACGCATGGACGGCCAGTCCATCGGACTGTGGCCCAGCGTCCTGTATGGCTTGGGCAATGGGCTGGTGTACGGCCCGCTTCGCAACAACTTGGGCTTGTCGCGGGTGCGGGTGGCTTACACCGCCGGTGAAGCGATTGGGCCGGATTTGTTCAGTTTTTACCGCTCGATTGGCATCAACCTGAAACAGTTGTACGGCTCGACCGAAACCGCGGTGTTTGTGTGTTTGCAACCCGACAACCAAGCGTATGCCGACACGGTGGGGGTGCCTTGCGATGGCGTGGAAATCAAAGTGGCTGAGAACGGCGAAATCCTGGTCAAGTCGGCGGGTTTGCTCAAAGGCTATTACAAAAACCCCGAAGCCACCGCCGAGGTGCTGAGTGCAGACGGTTGGTACAAAACCAATGACGCAGGATTCATCGACAGCCGGGGGCATTTGAAGATCATCGACCGGGTCAAGGATGTCGGACGCATCCAGGGCGGCGTCCATGATGGCGCGATGTTCGCGCCCAAATACGTTGAAAACAAACTCAAATTTTTCCCGTTCATCAAAGAGGCCGTGGCATACGGCGATGGCCGCGAAAGGGTGTGCGTCATGCTCAACATCGATTTCGATGCCGTGGGCAACTGGGCCGAGCGGCGCAATCTGCCGTATGCGGGTTACACCGATTTGGCGCAAAAGCCCGAGGTCTATCAACTGCTGTTGGAGTGCGTGGAAAAAGTCAATGCCGATTTGTCAGCGGACACCTTGTTGGCGGGTTCACAAATCAGCCGCTTTTTGGTGTTGCACAAAGAACTGGATGCGGATGACGGTGAACTGACCCGAACCAACAAGGTACGCCGTGGTTACATCGCCGACAAATACGCTGTGTTGGTCGAGGCCTTGTATGCCGGGCGCAGCGAACAACACATCGAAACCGCCGTCAAATTTGAAGATGGGCGCACGGGCAGTGTCAGTGCCACCTTGACCTTGTCAGACGCCAAAGTGTTCGCACCTGTGGGGCAGGCCGCATGAGCAAGCAGATTGGCGATGTCATCTTGAATGTGCAAAACATTTCGCTCAGCTTTGGCGGCGTCAAAGCCTTGGCAGACATCAGCTTTGATGTGCGCGAACACGAGATACGCGCGATCATCGGCCCCAACGGTGCTGGCAAATCGTCCATGCTCAACTGCATCAACGGCGTGTACACGCCGCAGCAAGGGCAAATCACTTTCCGTGGCCAAACATTCAGCCACATGGACAGCCACCAAGTCGCGGTGATGGGGGTGGCGCGCACGTTCCAAAACCTGGCGCTGTTCAAAGGCATGAGTGTGCTCGACAACATCATGACCGGGCGCAATTTGCGCATGAAGTCAAACTTGTTTTGGCAAGCCCTGCGACTCGGCCCTGCCGAACGTGAAGAAATTGAACACCGCAAACGGGTCGAAGAAATCATCGATTTTTTGGAAATACAGCCCTACCGCAAAACACCGGTTGGGCAACTGCCGTATGGTTTGCAAAAACGTGTTGACTTGGGCCGGGCGCTGGCGCTCGAGCCGCAAGTGTTGCTGTTGGACGAACCCATGGCCGGCATGAACGTGGAAGAAAAACAAGACATGTGCCGTTTCATTTTGGATGTGAACGACGAGTTCGGCACCACCGTGGTGTTGATCGAGCATGACATGGGCGTGGTGATGGACATCTCCGACCGGGTGGTGGTGCTGGACTACGGCAAAAAAATTGGCGACGGCACGCCGGATGACGTGCGAAACAACCCCGAGGTGATCAGCGCCTACCTCGGCACAGGACATTGACGGCCATGGGATTTTTTCTAGAAACTTTGCTCAATGGTTTGATGGCCGGCATGCTGTATTCGCTGGTCGCATTGGGCTTTGTGCTGATCTTCAAAGCCTCCGGCGTGTTCAATTTCGCACAAGGTGCCATGGTGTTGTTTGCGGCTTTGGCCATGGCGCGTTTTTCCGAATGGTTGAGTGCTGCTGGCGTGGGCAACCCATGGCTGGTCAATGTGATCGCGTTTGCCATGGCGGCGGTCGTCATGTTTGCCGTGGCCTGGTTGATCGAGCGGTTGGTGTTGCGGCAGTTGGTCAACCAAGAAGGCACCACCTTGCTGATGGCCACCTTGGGCATCACGTATTTTTTGGAAGGCTTGGGCCAATCCATTTTTGGCAGCGATATTTACAAGATCGACATCGGCATGCCCAAAGAACCGGTGATGGCCTTCGAGTCGGTGTTTGAGGGCGGCATTTTGATCAACCAAGAAGACCTGATCGCGGCCTTGATCGCCGCGGTGTTGGTCGCTGCCTTGTCGTTGTTTTTCCAAAAGACCAGCACAGGTCGGGCGTTGCGTGCGGTGGCGGATGACCACCAAGCGGCGCAATCGATTGGCATTCCGCTCAACCGCATTTGGGTCATCGTCTGGTGCGTGGCTGGGGTTGTGGCCTTGGTGGCCGGCATGATTTGGGGCAGCAAACTGGGCGTGCAGTTTTCATTGGCAACGGTCGCATTGCGTGCCTTGCCTGTGGTGATATTGGGTGGTCTGACCTCGGTGCCGGGCGCCATCATTGGCGGTTTGATCATTGGCGTGGGCGAGAAGTTGTCCGAGGTGTATTTGGGTCCGTATGTCGGTGGCGGCATCGAGATATGGTTTGCCTATGTGTTGGCATTGTTGTTTTTGCTCGTTCGCCCGCAAGGGCTGTTCGGGGAAAAAATCATCGACCGGGTCTGACCATGTTTTACAGAGAAAACGGCCAATTCAAAACCAGCTACCAAGCTGACCAGCAGATTTTCCCGATCGTGCAGGACCGCTGGTTCGTGCTGCTGTTGGTGTTGCTGGCGTTTGTCGGCGTGCCCATGATGGCCACCGACTACATGTTCAGTGCCATTTTGATTCCGTTTGTCATCATGGCCATGGCGGCCTTGGGGGTGAATATTTTGGTCGGCTATTGCGGCCAGATTTCGCTGGGCTCGGGCGCATTCATGGCGGTCGGCGCCTATGGTGCGTACAACTTTTTTGCCCGCGTGCCGGATTTGCCATTGATACCCGCGCTCATATTGGGTGGTTTGTGTGCCACCGTGTTTGGCGTGTTGTTTGGCTTGCCGAGTTTGCGTGTGCGCGGCTTGTATTTGGCTGTCGCCACACTTGCGGCGCAGTTTTTTGCAGACTGGATGTTTTTGCGCATCAAGTGGTTCACCTTGGACACGCCATCGGGCTCGGTGTCGGTGTCGAATTTGCAAGTGTTTGGCCTGCCCATTGAAAGCGATGTCAGCAAATACCTGTTTTGTTTGACGCTGTTGTGTGTGGTGGCGCTGCTGGCCAAAAATTTGGTGCGTGGTGCAATCGGCCGCGAGTGGATGGCGATCCGCGACATGGACGTGGCCGCGGCCGTGATCGGCATTCGCCCCATGTACGCCAAGCTGAGCGCGTTTGCGGTCAGCTCCTTCATCATTGGCATGGCAGGCGCGCTGTGGGCATTCATTTACATGGGCTCATGGGAGCCGAGCGCTTTTTCGGTGAACGAATCTTTTCGGCTGTTGTTCATGGTCATCATTGGTGGCATGGGCTCGATCATGGGCGGCTTTTTGGGCGCGGCATTCATCGTGGTGTTGCCGATTTTTCTCAACCAGTTTTTGCCGTTCGTGGCGTCTTTGCTGGGCGTGGCCCTGTCAACCACCGTGGTGTCGCATGCCGAGTTGATGATTTTTGGCGCGTTGATCGTGTGGTTCCTGATTGTGGAGCCGCATGGCTTGGCGCGCTTGTGGGCGATTGGCAAACAGAAAATGCGTGTTTGGCCGTTCCCGTATTGACATGGGTGTTGTGTGAATCGAATCTGAAGGAGACGAAGATGAAAAAACCAGTCCTGTTGTTGTCTGCCCTGTTGGCCTCGGTGTGGTTGTCCGCCACCTCGTCAGCTTGGGCCCAATCCAAAGAACAATTTATCCCAGTGCTGTCTTACCGCACCGGCCCGTATGCGCCGAACGGCACGCCTTGGGCCAATGGCTTTGTCGATTACCTGAAATTGGTCAACGCCAAAGGCGGTATCAACGGCGTGAAGATCGCTTATGAAGAATGCGAAACCGGCTACGACACTGCGCGCAGTGTCGAGTGCTATGAGCGCTTGAAAAGCAAGAACCCGAGCTTTGTGCAGACTTTGTCCACCGGCGCGACCTTTGCCATCACCGAAAAAGCACCTGGCGACAAAATCCCTGTGTTGACCATTGGCTATGGCCGCAGTGAAAGCTCAGACGGCGCGGTGTTCAAGTGGAATTTCCCGATCGCGGGCACCTATTGGGTGGCAGCCGACACGATTTTGCAAGCCATCGCCAAAAAAGAAGGTGGTTGGGACAAACTCAAAGGCAAAAAAATCGCGCTGGTCTACCACGACAGCCCGTTTGGCAAAGAGCCGATCCCGTTGATCCAAGAGCGCTCGCGCAACCACGGCTTTGAATTGCAGTTGTTGCCCGTCACACCACCCGGTGTCGAGCAAAAAGCCACTTGGTTGCAAGTGCGTCAATCCAAGCCCGATTACGTGGTGTTGTGGGGCTGGGGCGTGATGAACTCCACCGCCATCAAAGAGGCGCAAGCCACGGGGTATGCCCGCGAAAAAATGTACGGTGTGTGGTGGGCCGGTGCCGAACCCGACGTCAAAGACGTGGCCGAAGGTGCCAAGGGCTACAACGCGATCACGATCCAGCACGGCGCCGAACCGAATTCAGACATCGTCAAAACCTTGCTCACGCAAATCCATGCCAAGGGCCAAGGGACCGGCCCGAAAGAAGAAGTGGGACAGGTCTTGTACTTGCGTGGTGTGATGAGCGCCATGATTGGCATTGAAGGCATCCGCTCCGCACAAGAACGGTTTGGCAAAGGCAAAGTGGTGACCGGCGAGCAAGTGCGCTGGGGCTTGGAGAACCTGAACCTGACGCAATCGAAATTGGACGCGCTGGGTTTCAAAGGCGTGATGCGCCCGATCAGCACGTCTTGCATGGACCACATGGGCTCGGCTTGGACCCGCGTGCACACCTGGAACGGCAAGGCCTGGGTGTTCACTTCTGACTGGATGCAAGCCGACGAACAAATTTTGAAGCCGCTGGTCAAAGCCACTGCTGACAAATATGCGGCTGAGAAAAAGCTGACGCGCCGCACCGGTGCGGATTGTCAGTCTTGACCTGAAGCCTTGAACCGGACACAGCCATGCCTACGCCCCACATTGTTTTGAATGTCAATGGCATCGAGGTCATTTATAACCATGTGATCTTGGTGTTGAAGGGCGTGTCCTTGCAAGTGCCAGAGGGCGGCATCGTCGCTTTGCTGGGTGGCAACGGCGCGGGCAAAACCACCACCTTGCGCGCCATCTCCAATTTACTCAAAGGCGAGCGCGGCGAAGTCACCAAGGGCAGCATCGAGTTGCGCGGCGAACGCATTGAAAACCTCACGCCGGCCGATCTGGTGCAGCGTGGTGTGGTGCAGGTGATGGAAGGGCGGCATTGCTTTGCCCACTTGACCATCGAAGAAAACCTCTTGACCGGCAGCTACACCCGCCGCGACAAGGGCGAGATCGCCGCCAATTTAGAGAAGGTCTACAACTACTTTCCCCGCTTGAAAACCCGCAGAGGTTCGCAAGCCGCGTACACCTCTGGTGGCGAACAACAAATGTGTGCGATTGGCAGGGCGTTGATGGCCAATCCGCGTTTGGTGTTGCTGGATGAACCGTCCATGGGGTTGGCGCCGCAAATCGTCGAAGAGGTGTTCAACATCGTCAAAGACCTGAACCAAAAGGAACAGGTCACGTTTTTGTTGGCCGAGCAAAACACCCACATGGCTTTGCGCTATGCCGACTTTGGTTACATCATGGAGTCTGGTCGGATCGTGATGGACGGCGCGGCGGCCGAGTTGGCCAGCAACGAAGACGTGAAAGAGTTTTACCTGGGCATGGGCGGCGGTGAACGCAAAAGCTTCAAGGATGTGAAAAGTTACAAACGCCGCAAGCGCTGGCTTGCCTGAACCCCATGACCGATTGCTATGACGCCTTAGAAACCCGCGACCCGGCCGTGCGCGAAGCGGATTTGATGGCGGCATTGCCGCGACAAATCGCCCATGCGCAACAACACACCCGTGCCTTTGCTGAATTGTTCCAAGGCGTGGATGCGTCGGCCGTGACCTCGCGCCAAGCCTTGGCGGCATTGCCCGTGACCCGCAAACACGAATTGCTCGCGCGCCAACAAGCGCATCGGGCTGACGATGTGTTTGGTGGGTTCTCGGCGTTGTCGTTTGGCAAAGCCATGCCGCGTGTGTTTGCTTCACCCGGCACCATTTACGAACCCGAAGGTTTGCGCTCTGACTATTGGCGTGTGGCGCGTGCGTTGTACGCGGCAGGTTTTCGCGCAGGCGAGTTGGTGCACAACTGCTTCAGCTACCACTTCACACCCGCCGGCTCCATCATGGAAAGCGGCGGGCATGCCTTGGGTTGCAGCGTGTTTCCCGCTGGCACAGGACAGACCGAGCAGCAGTTGTCTGCTTTGGCGGAGTTGCGGCCAGCAGGTTATTGCGGCACGCCCAGTTTTTTGAAAATTTTGGTCGACAAGGCCAAAGAGACGGGCGTGGCCTTGCCCTCGCTGACCAAAGCCTTGGTCAGTGGCGAAGCGTTTCCCCCGTCATTGCGTGATTGGTTGAGTGAACACGGCATCGCGGCTTACCAGTGTTACGCCACCGCAGACATTGGCTTGATTGCTTACGAGACCGCGTCGCGCGAAGGCATGGTGCTGGATGAAGGTGTCATCGTGGAGATCGTGCGCCCCGGCACGGGTGACCCGGTGGCCGAAGGTGAAGTGGGCGAATTGGTGGTCACCACGCTCAACCCGGATTACCCGTTGATCCGTTTTGGCACGGGCGACCTCACGGCCCTGTTACCCGGTGTGTGCCCCACGGGCCGCACCAACCAGCGCATCAAAGGTTGGATGGGACGGGCTGATCAAACCACCAAAGTGCGCGGCATGTTTGTGCACCCCGGTCAAGTCGACCAAGTGGTCAAACGGTTTGCGCAAATCCACAAAGCACGTTTGGTGGTCAGCGGTGAAATGGCGCAAGACGAGATGAAACTGATGGTGGAAAGCAGCGACAGTGGCAGCGATTGGTTGACAGACGTGGCGCAAGCGGTGCGCGACATCACCAAATTGCGCGCTGACATCGTGAGCGTGCCACCCGGCAGCTTGCCCAACGACGGCAAAGTGATTGAAGATGCGCGCTCTTACAAATAAGCAGAGATGGCGTGTGTGGGTCGGGGGTTTGTCGTTGTGCTTGGGCGCACAGACTGCGTTGGCACAGACATTCCCGATCAAAGACAAACCCGTCACCATCGTGGTGCCGTTCACGGCGGGAGGCCCCACCGACCGATTGGCACGCGACATGGCCGAGGCATTGCGCAAACCCTTGGGTGTGAACAGCATCGTCGTCGAAAACGTGTTGGGCGCGGGTGGCGCCATCGCCACGCAAAAAGTGGCCCGCGCAGCACCTGACGGCCACACGGTGTTGATTCACCACATCGGCATGGCCACCATGCCTGCGCTCAACCGCAACCCCGGTTTTCAGGTCGATACCGATTTCACATTTTTGGGCATGATCCACGAAGTGCCCATGACCATCGTGGCGCGGCCCACGTTGGAAGCCAACGACTACAAACAGTTGTCCGCTTGGATCGGCAAGAACAAAGACCGCGTCAATTTAGGCAATGCTGGCGTCGGTTCGGCGTCGCATTTGTGTGGCTTGCTGTGGCAGGCCGCCATGAAAACCGAACTCTCGACCATCCCCTACAAAGGCGTGTCCATGGCCATCGCCGATTTGATGGGCGGGCAAATCGACCTGTTGTGCGATCAGACCAGCAACACCATGGCTTACATCGAATCGCGCAAAGTCAAAGCCTATGCGGTGACCAGCGCCAAACGCTTGAGCCAACCCGCACTCAGCACCTTGCCGACCATGCAAGAGCTGGGTGTCAAAGGCTTTCAGATCAGCATTTGGCACGGCGCTTACGGCCCCAAGGGCATGACGGACATCACCCAAATGAAATGGAACAACGCGCTGCGCACCGTGATGAACGATCCCGCGTTCATCAAAAAACAGCAAGACTTGGGCGCGGTCATGATCACCGACAAGCGCACCGAACCGGCTGAACACCGAAAATTTGTGCTTTCAGAAATCAACAAATGGGGCCCCGTCATCAAAGCGGCTGGGGTTTATGCAGACTGATGATCAAACTGTTTTTCATTCAACCCGATGGCGCAATACGTGAGGCAATGGCGCAAAACGGCCAAACCCTGCTGAGTGCAGCGCAAGAGGCTGGCATCGATGGCTTTGTCGCTGAATGCGGCGGCAACTGCACCTGCGCGACCTGCCATTGCTTCATTGAACCTGAACACTTGAAAGAGTTGTTCGAACCCAGCGAGGAAGAGAAAGCCATGTTGGCCTTCACCGCCATCCCGCGTGAAGAGCACAGCCGCTTGGCGTGTCAAATCGTCGTGGAATATTTCATGGACGGTTTGCGGGTGTACCTGCCTGAGCGGCAGTTTTAAGCCCCGGCCAGCCGCGCACTTATTGTTTGAAGCGTTTGCGGGTGAGGTGCAGGGCAATCACCCAAGCCACGGATGCATAAGCGGCCAGTACCCCTAA
>CANGZG010000095.1 GCA_947458415.1 Comamonadaceae bacterium
CGGTGATCATCATCGACCCGAATGTGGTGTTCAGTTCGCTCGACAGTTTTTTTGGCGGCTTTGGCAAAGGCGTGTCCGATTTGCCCCCGGGTCGTTTGTTCACTGCCACCGAAACCCGCATCATTCACATCATTTTGGAAGTGTTTTTCCGCTCGCTCAAAGAAGCGTGGGGGCCAGTGCTGGAAATCGATTGCGAGCAAGTGAGTTCGGAGATCAATCCGCAATTTGCACAAATCGCGGATGAAAATGACCTGGTCGTGCTCAGCCGTTTTGAAGCAGAAGCCACCGCCTCTGGTGGACGCGGTTTCATTGATCTGGTCTACCCTTACGCCACACTCAAACCCATGCGCGATTTGCTGCGCAACCGGGTGGCCTCAGGCGACGGCAACGAAGAATCCGACAAAGTCTGGCGCGAAGACTTGGCTGTGGCGGTGGGCGATTCGCACATCGACATCAAAGTCAACATGGGCCATGTGAAAACCACATTGCACCATTTACAAACCATGAAGGAAGGCGACATGCTGTTCTTCAAGAAACCCGAATTGGCGCAATTCTTGGCCAATGACGTGCCCTCGTTTGGGGTCAACATCGGTACCCGCGGCTCGAATGTGGCTGTGCGGATTGAAAAACAAATTGTCCCCGGACAAAATTAAGCAGGCAGGAGCCCGAGATGAACGACACCACGACTGAACCGCAAGACCAGGAACCCGAAACCAACGACACACCACCGACGTCGGAAGAGTTTCATGTGTCACAACCGGGCAACATCAACCCTGAAGTGCTGCAAAACATTTCGGTCAATTTATCGATTGAAGTGGGACGCACCAGCATCAAGATCAAAGATTTGATGCGTCTGACACAAGGCAGTGTGGTGGAACTTGACCGCATTGCAGGCGAACCGCTGGACTTATTGGTCAACGACACCGTGGTCGCGCAAGGCGAAGTGGTGTTGGTCAACGACCGCTACGGCGTGCGATTGACCCGCGTCGTGCCGTCGACTGACCGCTTGAAATCGCTCTGATCTTTATCCATTCACCAGCACTTCGCCGCGCAACGAATGCGGCAAGGCCTGGGTGATGCGCACATCCATCATCTGACCGACCAAACGGGCTGACTGAGGACCGCCGTCGAAATTGACGATGCGGTTACATTCGGTTCTGCCCATCAACTCGGCTGCGCTTTTGCGCGACGGCCCTTCCACCAAAATACGTTGCACTGTGCCCATGCGGCTTTCGCTGATGCGTCTGACGTTGTCTTCCACCGTGGCTTGCAAATGCTGCAATCGACGCAGTTTCACCTCGTGCGGTGTGTCGTCCGCCAAATTGGCCGCGGGTGTGCCCGGGCGCGGACTGAAGATGAAACTGAACGACGCGTCAAAACCAATGTCCTCGATGAGCTTCATCAGCTTGCCGAAATCTTCCTCGGTTTCGCCGGGAAAGCCGACGATGAAATCCGAGCTCATGGAAATGTCAGGTCGCACGGCACGCAGTTTTCTGATCGTGCTTTTGTACTCCATGGCGGTGTAGCCGCGCTTCATCGCCATCAAAATCCGGTCGCTGCCATGCTGCACCGGCAAATGCAAATGGCTCACGAGTTGGGGCACTTTGCCATACACCTCAACCAAGCGTTGCGTGAATTCATTCGGGTGGCTGGTGGTGTAGCGAATGCGTTCGACACCCGGAATCTCGGCGATGTATTCGATCAACAACGCAAAGTCGGCGATCTCTGAAGTGTTGCCCATGCTGCCACGGTACGCATTGACGTTTTGCCCCAGCAGCGTGATTTCTTTCACGCCTTGGGCGCACAACCCGGCGACCTCGGTCAACACATCGTCCAGCGGCCGGTTGATTTCTTCCCCCCGGGTGTAAGGCACCACGCAATAGCTGCAGTACTTGGAACAACCTTCCATGATGGACACAAACGCCGACGCGCCATCCACCCGAGCCGGTGGCAAATGGTCGAATTTTTCAATCTCGGGAAAACTGATGTCCACTTGCGGCTTATTCAAGGCCGCGCGTTGGTTCAGCAACTCGGGCAAACGGTGCAACGTTTGCGGACCGAACACCACATCGACAAAAGGCGCGCGCGCGATGATGGCTTCGCCCTCTTGGCTGGCGACACAACCGCCGACCGCGATTTGCACGCCTTTTTTCTTCAAATGACGCACCCGACCCAAATCGGAAAAAACTTTTTCTTGGGCTTTTTCGCGCACAGAACAGGTGTTGAACACGACCAAATCGGCTTGGTCAATGTCTTGGGTTTGTTCGTAGCCTTGCGCGGCGCCAAGGACATCTGCCATCTTGTCCGAGTCGTACTCGTTCATCTGGCAGCCAAATGTTTTGATGAAGACTTTGCGGCTCATGGCAAAGCCTTTGTGTGGTTGCAGCGGGTCATGGTGTAGATCCAGAGGCTGTTGAAGAGCTGGCCATTGTATCGACCCGCTTGTTTATGATGACCGGATGACGCACATCAATCGCACTGTTTTATTCACTGACACCGATGGCCGCGCGCGGTTTCGCCAAGAGCCGTTGGCACTTGACCAAGGCAACGATGCCGCACGCCTGAGTGCGCGCTTGCCTGCCAAAGGTTTGCAATGGCGCAAAAGCCCCGTGGGTTTTCGCAGCCCGTTTCACGTCACCACCACACCGCAATGGGTGTTCATCTTGCAAGGGCAAATGGAAATTGGTTTGCAAGACGGCTCCTCCAAAGTGTTCCAAGCAGGTGAACATTTTTATTCGGCCGATGTGTTGCCACCCGGCGCGGTGTTTGACAGCCAAGTGCACGGGCATTGGAGCCGCCAAATGGGTGACGAGGAACTGGTGACTGTGTTCGTGCAGGACTGAACACGGGTCACGCGACAAATTTTTCGGGGCTTTGCTGGATTCACGCCATAAAACTAATTCGAAAGAATCCATTTCGCAATGAACCGCTAAAGGCGGGCTTGTTCCGAGCCGATACCATCGCTAATCTCGGTGTTTGCAGGCCTTGGGCACCGCTTCCCTATGTTTTTTTCGTTGTAAAGCAGTCATGAAAAAATACCTACGTTTGATTTTGGAAATTTTGTTGGGGGTGAGTTTGATCGCAGCCTCCACCTTGGCTTATTTGAACTACTCTGCGAAAAAGCACTTGAGCGCAGAAGTCACCGAGTTGACTGAGCAGCTGGGCGAAGCCAATGAAGCCATGGAGAAAATGCAGGAGGAAAAACCTGCTGATGAAGAAGCAACGGCAGAGGTTGGCACCAGTGCGCAAGAGTTAGATGCACTCAAAGCGGCGTTCTCCAATGGCGTGGTGTTGCAAGACATGGAGCTGCTTTACAAAGCGCAAAAAGCTTTGAGCCCCGAGCGTCAAGTGGGCATGGCGTCCATCCGCTTATTGACCAAAGGCCCGCAAGACGAAGGCACGATTGCCGCCTTCCAAAAAGCCTTGGAAATGGCCGAGTGGAGCAACCGCCTGCAAACAGTGTGCGCGGCACAAAACGCACTGGCTGCGGCAGGACAAAAAGTCAAAGTGCTGTCTGACTGTAAAAAATCGCCTGAAAAAGAAGAAGCCCCTGCGAAAAAAGACGCCAAAGCGCACGATGTCCATTGGGGCTATGAAGGCGACAACGGCCCTGAACACTGGGGCAGTAACTTCCCCATCTGCGGCACTGGCAAAAAACAGTCGCCTTTGAACATCGTCGGTCCGTTTGAAAAATCCAAAGACGTCTTGAGTGTGGATTACAAGGAAGGTCCGCTCAAAATGCTCAACAACGGCCACACCATCCAAGTGAATGTGGAACCAGGCAGCACGCTCACCATCAACAAAGAAAGCTACGATTTGCTGCAGTTCCACTTCCACCGTCCGTCTGAAGAACAGGTCGATGGCAAAAACTCAGCCATGGTCGCGCACTTTGTCCACAAGAGCAAAGACGGCAAACTCGCGGTGATCGGTGTGTTGCTCAACGAAGGCAAAGACAGTGCGGCCATCAAAACCTTGTGGGCCAACTTGCCACCGAAAGAAGGCGTTGAATACTTGCCAGAAAAAGTCAGCTTCAACCCTGGCAGCATGTTGCCCAAAGAGCTCGGTTTTTACAACTACGAAGGTTCTTTGACCACCCCACCTTGTACCGAAGGCGTGCAGTTCTACATCCTGAAAAAACCCATGGACATTTCCAAAGACCAAGTGGGCAAATTCCCGTTCAAACTCAATGCACGCCCTGTGCAAAGTCTCAACGGCAGGAAAATCAACGCAGGTGGATGATGCACCGCACCTGACATGAAAAAAGCCTGCGCACACGCAGGCTTTTTTTTCGCAAGGCCGAGTGGTTTTTAACGCGGCATGCCGGGAAAGCCGCCCATGCCTTTCATGCCACCGAGTTTTTTCATCATCTTCATCAAACCGCCGCCGCGCATTTTTTTCATCATGTCTTGCATTTGACCGAACTCGTTGAGCAAACGGTTCACGTCTTGCACTTGCACGCCAGCGCCCATGGCGATGCGGCGTTTGCGAGTGGCTTTGATGATGTCGGGCTTGGCGCGTTCACGGGGCGTCATGCTGTGGATGATGCCTTGTTTTTTCACCATTTCTTTTTCGGCACGGCCTAAATCCATGTCCTTGGCTTTGGCCGCCACTTGCCCGGGCATTTTGTCCATCAAACTGGACAAACCGCCCATTTGCTTCATCTGCTGGATTTGCGACAAGAAGTCGTTCAAGTCAAAACCGTCACCGCTTTTCAACTTTTCGGCCATTTTTTGCGCGGCCTGCATGTCGACATTCGCCGTGACCTGTTCGACCAAAGCGACGATGTCGCCCATGCCCAACATGCGCCCGGCGTGGCGTTCGGCGTCAAAGGCTTCGAGGCCGTCAATCTTCTCGCTGGTACCCGCAAACTTGATCGGCGCGCCCGTGATCTGACGCACCGACAAGGCCGCACCGCCGCGTGAATCGCCATCGGTTTTGGTCAGCACGATGCCGGTCAACGGCAAGGCTTCTTTGAATGCTTTGGCGGTGTTGATCGCGTCTTGGCCCAACATCGCGTCCACCACAAACAATGTCTCGACCGGATTCACCGCCGCATGCAAAGCCTTGATCTCGCTCATCAAGGCTTCGTCAATCGCCAAACGGCCTGCGGTGTCCACCAACAGCACATCGAAGTAATGGTTGCGGGCATAAGCCAATGCCGCCAGCGCGATTTGCACCGGTTGCTGGCCGGGGTCGCTGGGGAACCATTCGGCACCGGCTTGCGCGGTCACGCTTTTGAGTTGCTCAATGGCGGCGGGGCGGTAAACGTCGGCCGACACGGTCAGCACTTTTTTCTTGCGCTTGGTGATCAGGTGCTTGGCCAATTTGGCGGTGGTGGTGGTTTTGCCGGCGCCTTGCAAACCCGCCATCAATATCACCGCAGGCGGTTGTGTGGCGAGGTTGATGTCGCTCACGCCTTCACCCATGGTGGCGCTGAGTTCGCGTTGCACGATGCTCACCAGTACTTGCCCGGGGGTGAGCGAGCCCACCACCTCTTGGCCGAGCGCGCGGTCTTTGACGCGTGCAATGAAATCGCGCACCACTGGCAACGCCACATCGGCCTCTAACAAAGCCATGCGCACCTCGCGCAACATGTCAGCGACATTCGATTCGGTGATGCGCGCCTGCCCGCTGATTTGCCGGACCACGCGTGACAGTTTTTCGCTCAGAGTGTTTGCCATCAGATATGCCTTTAAGGGGAAAAGCCCGCGGTGTCATCCTGCCAGTTGCCGATGAACCGCTAAACTGTTCGCATGATTGTATTGAGCGCATCCCAATTCAGCCTGGTCTGGGGCTTGGTCGCCGCCACGGCTTACGCCCTTGGCGCCTTGTTTGGCGGGCGCTTGTCCGCCCAGCAAAGTCGCAATTACCTGTGGCTGATTTCTCTGGTGCATGGCTTGAGCGTGATCGCCAGCTTGATTCCTGCCGAAGACGGCTTGGCGCATTTCGGCTTTGCCCCGGCCCTGTCTGCCACGGCGTGGCTGGTGTTGCTGGTCTACACCTTGGAACACCATTGGTTCCCTCAAATGCAAACCCGTTGGTTGATGTCCGGTGTCGGCATGGTCGCCGTGATCTTGCCGTTGGTGTTTCCAGGACACGCGCTGCACAGTGCTTCGTCGGCTTGGTTGCCCTTTCATTGGATGCTTGGCATGGCGTCCTATGCGCTGTTTGCCGCCGCCGTGGTGCATGCCAGTTTGATGAGCCGCGCGGAGCGACAAATTCGCCTTGGCGCGGTTGACCCTACTGGCCTGCCATTGCTGACACTTGAGCGTTTGACTTTTCGCTTTGTCAACATCGGGTTTTCTTTGCTGAGCGCCACGTTATTGGCGGGTTGGTTGTTTGGCGAACAGCTCTATGGCCCAGACAAAGCCTTTCGCTTGGACCACAAAACCGTGTTCGCTTTGCTCGCTTGGTTGGTGTTCTTGGTGCTGATTGGGGGGCGCAAATACAGAGGTTGGCGCGGTGCGCTGGCGGTTCGCACACTCTACACCGGCGCGCTGATGCTGTTCTTGTCCTACGCTGGGTCGCGTTTTGTCACTGAAGTATTTTTAGGGCGCACCACATGAAATACCTGATCTTGATCGGCGTGGTGGTTGGATTGATCTGGTGGATCAAATTCAGTCGGCCCGCCAAACCGTCTGCGCCCGCTGCCGAGGCTGACAACGGACCGCAACCCATGGTCCGTTGCGCCCATTGCGGCCTGCACCTGCCGCAGAATGAAGCCATCGATTCAGCCAACGCGGTGTATTGCAGCCAGGCACACCGCGATTTGGCAGAACCTCGCGCATGACCCAACCCCCTGTTTGGCAAAGCGGTTGGTACCGTTTTGCCCACGCCGTGGTTTCGCCCAATGCGGGCCCCAGACCTGTCGACACAGAGATTGACCTGGTGGTGATCCATTCGATCAGCCTGCCGCCCGGTGTGTACGGGGGAAACCAGGTGCAAGCGTTTTTCACCAACCAGTTGCAAATTTCCGAACACCCGTATTTCGAAACATTGCGAGATGTGAAAGTGTCATCGCACTTCTACATTCGTCGAGGCGGTGAATTGCTGCAGTTTGTGAGTTGCGATGACCGTGCATGGCATGCAGGTGTATCCACACATGCAGGGCGCGACAACTGCAACGACTTCTCCATCGGTATTGAACTCGAAGGACTCGAAGGCGGCGACTTCACTGAAGAACAGTACGAAAGTTTGATTGCACTGATGCCGATGTTGGCGCAGCAATACCCACTCAAACACATCGCGGGACACGAACACATCGCACCCGACAGAAAAAAAGACCCTGGCAAGGGTTTTTCGTGGCGTTTTTTGCAACAAAGTTTGGGATGGTCAGACCAATTTTTCAGTGCATGCACCGATTCCACACGCTGAATTTGCACGCAGGTTAAATCTAAATGCAGCAAATTGCCCTAAAAAGAATCACTGCCCCATCAATTTTCAAAAATAAGGTCAAACACTACGTGTAGTGTGTTGAAAAGAGTTCCCACCCCATATATAGTGTGGGCTGTGCACTTTTGCGATGGCGGTCCATGCATTCGCACACAAAAAAAATAAGAAGTTACCAAAAGCATTCATGCCCCACAGGATTACAAAAAGATGCAAATTGCAACCAACCCAACGAATGTCACTCCCTTTGTCAAGACCGCAGATGCCGCCGGCGGCGCGCAGTCCGCATTGATGTCTTCGTTAAGTCAGTACCAAATCATTCGCAGAAATGGCGCCGTGGTGCCTTTCGAACCCGCCAAGATTGCCGTGGCCATGATGAAAGCGTTCTTGGCTGTGCACGGCACCCAAGGCGCCGCGTCGTCCAGCGTGCGCGAAACCGTCGATCAACTCACCCAAGCCGTCACGCGTGCGTTGATGCGCTCACGCCCTGGTGGCGGCACGTTCCATATTGAAGATGTGCAAGACCAAGTCGAACTCGGTTTGATGCGCGGCAGTCACC
The DNA here is from genome assembly GCA_947458415.1 of Comamonadaceae bacterium. Classification (GTDB taxonomy): domain Bacteria; phylum Pseudomonadota; class Gammaproteobacteria; order Burkholderiales; family Burkholderiaceae_C; genus Limnohabitans. The sequence goes on from CANGZG010000095.1 coordinate 7,949, forward strand.
ACGAAGTGGCGCGCGCCTATGTGCTTTACCGTGAACGCCGCACCCAAGAACGCGCCGCCCACAAAGAAACCACCGTCAACACCGGCCCGCAATTGCACGCCATTGTGGACGGCCAACGCGTGTTGCTCGACACCCAGCGTTTGCAACAACTGATCGAAGCCGCCTGCGAAGGACTGGGTGCGGATGTCACCGCCGCGCCCATCCTGACCGAAACCATGCGCAATTTGTATGACGGCATTCCCATGGAAGAGGTGCACAAAGCCTCGGTGCTGGCCGCCAGAACGCTGATTGAAAAAGAACCCGGTTACACCTTCGCCACCGCCCGCTTGTTGATGTATGCCATCACCAAAGAAGTGTTGGGCCACGAAGCCACCCATGCAGAAATGGCGGGGCACTACCAGCGCACCTTCGCCGACTTTATGAAGAAAGGCGTTGAAAACGATTTGCTCGACGCGCGTTTGCTGCAATTTGATTTGCCCCGACTGGCCAAAGCCCTCAAGCCCGAGCGCGATTTCCAATTCGATTACCTGGGCTTGCAAACTTTGTACGACCGTTACTTCTTGCACGTGCGCAAACAGCGCATCGAGTTGCCTCAGTCGTTTTTCATGCGCGTGGCCATGGGTTTGTCTCTCAATGAAGTCAACCGTGAAGAACGCGCGATTGAGTTTTACGAAATCTTGTCGTCCTTCGATTTCATGTCGAGCACGCCCACCTTGTTCAACAGTGGCACCACCCGCCCGCAACTCTCCAGCTGCTACTTGACCACCGTGCCCGACGATCTCGACGGCATTTACGAGTCCATCAAAGAAAACGCCTTGCTGTCGAAATTCGCAGGCGGCCTCGGTAACGACTGGACCCGTGTGCGCGCCTTGGGCAGCCACATCAAAGGCACCAATGGCGAATCACAAGGTGTGGTGCCTTTCCTGAAAGTGGTCAACGACACCGCCGTGGCGGTCAACCAAGGCGGCAAACGCAAAGGCGCCGTGTGTACCTACTTGGAAACCTGGCACTTAGACATTGAAGAATTCTTGGAGTTGCGCAAAAACACGGGCGACGATCGCCGCCGTACCCACGACATGAACACCGCCAACTGGATTCCAGACTTGTTCATGCGTCGCGTCATGGAAAAAGGCGAGTGGACCTTGTTCTCGCCGTCCAACACCCCAGATTTGCACGACAAATTCGGTGCTGAGTTTGAAAAAGCCTACACCGCGTACGAAGCCCAAGCACGCCAAGGCTTGATCAAGCCCAGCAAAACCGTTCAAGCCACCGATTTGTGGCGCAAGATGTTGACCATGTTGTTTGAAACGGGCCACCCTTGGATCACTTTCAAA
>CANGZG010000096.1 GCA_947458415.1 Comamonadaceae bacterium
CGGCATGTTGAACGACTCCGGGTCAAACGCCATGTCGCCTTCTTCGGGCGCTTCGCCAGTCGCTTTCATGCCTTTGAAATCGAACAGCTTGGGGTCCAGCAAATGCGAGGGCACGGTTTGTTGCAAAGCATGGAACATGTTGTCCAAGCGGCCGGGGTATTTCTTCTCCCATTCGCGCAGCATGTCGCCGACTTGCTGGCGCTGCAAACCGTCTTGGCTGCCGCACAAGGTGCACGGAATGATGGGAAATTCGCGGTGTTCAGCCCAGCGCACCAAGTCTCGCTCAGCGACAAATGCCAAAGGGCGAATCACGATGTGTCGGCCCGTGTCGCTCAGCAACTTGGGCGGCATGCTTTTGAGGCGGCCACCAAAAAACATGTTTAAAAACAGCGTTTGCAAAATGTCATCCCGGTGGTGACCGAGCGCAATTTTGGTGGCACCGAGTTCATCGGCGACGCGGTACAAAATGCCTCTGCGCAAACGACTGCACAGGCTGCACATGGTTTTGCCGGGTGCAATTTTTTTCTTGACGATGCTGTAGGTGTCTTGGGTTTCGATGTGAAACGGCACGCCAAGTTGCGTCAAGTAGTCCGGCAAGACGTGCGCTGGAAAACCGGGTTGTTTTTGGTCGAGGTTGACCGCGATGATGTCAAAGTCGATCGGCGCGCGCATTCTCATTTTCAACAAAATATCGAGCATGCTGTAGCTGTCTTTGCCACCAGACACACACACCATGACCTTGTCGCCTTCTTCGATCATGTTGAATTGCACGATCGCTTCGCCCACCTGACGGCACAAGCGTTTTTCCAGCTTTTGGGTTTCTCGTTCGATGGTTGGGTTCACCATTGACCTGCCTCCATGTGGATGGCGACTTCGCAGTCGTCAAAAATTTCCAATTTCGCGATTTTCACTCTCACACCGATCACGCCGGGCAATTGCATCAAACGGTGTGACACCTTGCCAATCAAGGTCTCCAGCAAGTTCACATGTTTGGCATTGCATTCGGTGATGATGATTTGACGGAACTTGCGGTAGTCCAGCACGTGGCTGATGTCATCGTCGCTGGGCAACAAATCTTGCGGGCCGAGGTTCAACTCGGCGTCCACTTGTATCGGTTGTGGCGCGCCAATCTCGTGCGGCAAGATGCCCAAGTTCGCTTTGAAGCGAAGGCCTGTCAGCGACAAGGTGCGGAGTCCGTGTTGGGGAGTGGTCATGTCACATCAGCGAAAAATCGCGCTCGAAGGGCATCAGGTGTTGGCCACCGTCGACCAAAATCGTGGTGCCGGTGAGGGAGGGGTTGAGCAACACAAACAGCACGGTGGCCACCACATCTTCCACACTGGACGAACGGCCCAGCGGTGACAGTTGGTGCAAGTCTTGAAATTTGTCGTCACTCAGCATGTGGCTGGTCAATGTCAGTCCGGGTGCCACGCCAACCACCCGCAACTGCGGCGCCAGCGCTTTGGCCAACAAGGTGTTGGCGGTTTCCAGCGAGGCTTTGCTCAAGGTGTAGCTGAAAAAGTCTGGGTTCAGGTTCCACAGTTTCTGGTCTAACAGGTTGACCACCACGCCATTGCCTTCGCGCGCGCATGCGTGCGCATGGAGTTGCCTGGCCAAATGGATGGCCGCCGCGGTGTTGGTCAGCATGTGCTTTTGCAGCATGGCGTTGCTGAAACTGCTGGCGCTGTCGTGTTCAAACAATGCGGCGCTGTTGACCACTGCATCCAAGTGACCCATGTGGTCAACCACGCTGTGCACCAACGCGCAAGCTTGTGTTTCATCCGACAAGTCGGCGGCAAAGCATTGCGCACCGGGGCACAAGGCGGCGCATTCATCGGCGGTTTGCATGGCTTCGGCGACCGACGCACGGTAATGCACCGCAACGCGCCAACCTGCTTTGGCCAGACCCAATGCAATCGCGCGACCCAGGCGTTTGCCAGCGCCCGTGACCAGCACGGTAGGAGCAGCGTTTGCGTGGGCGCCAGAGGACATGAAGGACAATCTGAGAAATGGATGAACAGACGACGAGTTTAGCGACTGAGTTGCACCGCTTGTTGCAGGTGCGTTTGCAAGCGGACAACGGGTGGTTGCCCTTCGATCGTTTCATGGCCTTGGCCTTGTATGCGCCCGGCGCGGGTTATTACAGCGTTCGCACCCGACCGATTGGCCGCATGCCATCAGGCGGCAGCGACTTTGTCACCGCGCCCTTGGTGTCACCTTATTTCGGTCAGGCCTTGGCCCGCAGCGTGGCGCAGGCTTTGCAACACACCGACACACGTGAGGTTTTGGAATTTGGCGCGGGCGATGGCGCGTTGGCTTGGCAGTTGTTGCAAAGTTTGGGTGACCGAGTTGAGCGTTACTCGATTGTCGAAGTGTCTGCCCATCTGCGGGAACAACAAGCTTTGCAGTTGAAAGACTTTGCCCACAAAGTGCAATGGCTGCATGCCTTGCCCGATCAGATTCAAGCGGTGGTGGTGGGCAACGAAGTGCTCGATGCCATGCCTGTGAAATTGCTGCACCGACTCAGCGGTGTTTGGCATGAGCGAGGTGTGACATGGGACCCTGTGGCCCAGTCATATGTCTGGGCAGACCGACCCACCGGTTTGCGACCGCCGTGCGACATCGACGGTGATCACGATTACCTGTGTGAAAGCCATTTGCAGGCACTGGCATTCATGCACAGCCTGGCCGAGCGACTGCAGCAAGGCGCGGCATTTTTCATCGATTACGGTTTTCCCTCGCATGAGTATTACCACCCGCAGCGGCACATGGGCACGTTGATGTGCCATCAGGGGCACCAAAGTGACCCCGATCCTTTGCGTGACATTGGCCGCAAGGACATCACCGCGCACGTGGATTTCAGCGCCTTGGCCTTGGCAGCGCAAGAGGCGGGTTTGTGTTGCTTGGGTTACACCAGTCAGGCGCATTTCCTGATCAACAGCGGCATGTTGGCGTTGTTGGAGAATGCGTCCATGGCAGAGCGTCAACAGGCGCAGATGTTGATCCAAGACCACGAGATGGGCGAATTGTTCAAAGTGCTCGCGCTCGGTGCCGGGCCGGCTTGGGAGCCGATGGGTTTTGTGCAAGGCGACAGGTCGCACCGTTTGTAAGGCCTCACATGTTTCGTTGGTTGCTGGTGGTATTTTTGGCCTTGTTGTTGATACAAGGGCTGTCGCCTTGGTTGGAAAAACTCGGTTTTGGTCGCTTGCCAGGCGACTTTCGTTTTCACATGTTCGGGCGTGAATTTTTCATCCCATTGACCACCACGGTCATTTTGAGCATGGTCTGTGCCTTGATCGCAAGGTTAATTTGACAGGGTTAATATGGGCAGTTGCGACCCGACCAAGTAGTTAAACATGTTGAATTCATTTCGCCTCAGTCTGCGTTCAATCGCTGTCACTGCCGTGTGTTTGGTGGTCATCGCCGCCGTGTTCTGGTGGGGCTTTCCCGACCTGAGACGCCAGTGGCTGGGGCACCCATCGACAGACACGGCGCCAGCCCCAGAGGCGGGCGTCGCCAAACAAGGCGACAAAACCAAATGGGCGGGTGGTCGGCCTGGCAACAAAGACATGGGCGACAGCAGTGGCAGGTCCACAGCGGTCAGCACAGACGTGGTCAAGCGCATGGACATGGTGTTGACGGTACAGGCGCTGGGCACCATGACCGCGATGAATACCGCGGTGGTGCGTTCCCAGGTTGACGGCGTGCTCAAGTCGTTGCGATTCACGGAAGGCCAGCAAGTTCAAGCGGGTCAGTTGTTGGCGGAAATCGATGCGCGTGCGTTCGAAGCGCAATTGAACCAAGCCTTGGGTCAATTGGCGCGCGACAACGCCCAGTGGTTGAATGCACAGTTGGATTTACAGCGCTACCAAGACCTGTTGAAAAAAGACGCGATCGCACGACAGCAGGTCGAGACCCAAGCGGCCTTGGTGTCACAACTGCAAGGCACGGTGCAAGCCAACCAAGCGAATGTGGACAACGCCCGGTTGCAACTCTCGCACACCCGCGTGACCGCACCCATCAGTGGTCGCCTCGGTTTGAAGCAAGCCGAATTGGGCAGTTTGGTACGGGCGTCAGACCCGAACGGCTTGGTCAGCATCACCCAAACCCAACCGATGGCGGTGGTGTTTGCAGTGCCCGAAATGCATGTGCCTTTGATCATGCGCAAACTCAAATCGGGACAGGCCTTGCCCGTGCAAGCCTGGGACCGAGACCGCAAACAACGTTTGGCCAGTGGCCGCGTCAACACCACCGACAACGCGATTGATGTGGCCACCGGCACGCTCAAACTCAAAGCGTCTTTAGACAACCGTGATGGGCAGTTGTTCCCTAACCAATTTGCGCAAATCGAATTGCAACTGGACACCTTGAAAAACACCTTGGCTGTGCCCTCGGCATCGGTGCAACGTGGGACGCAAGGCAACTTTGTGTTGGTGGTGCAAGCCGACAGCACGGTCAATGCCGTGCCGGTTCAGTTGTTGTCTGCCCAAGACGATTGGCAAGCGGTCACAGCCCAGGGACTGAAGGAAGGTGACAGTGTGGTCACCGATGGCGCAGACAGGTTGCGCTCGGGCAGCAAGGTCGAGGTGGTGAAAGCCGCCAAACCATGAACCTGTCGGCGTTGTTCATCCGACGCCCGGTTGCCACATCGTTGCTGATGTTGGCGTTGCTGTTGTCGGGTGCACTCGCCTACCGTTTTTTACCGGTGGCTTCCTTGCCGCAAGTGGATTACCCGACGATACAAGTCAGCACCTTGTACCCCGGTGCCAGCCCCCATGTGATGACCGCGTCGGTCACTGCACCGTTGGAAAAACAATTTGGGCAAATGCCGGGCCTGGCCTTGATGACCTCGGTCAGTTCCGGCGGTGCATCCGTCATCACCTTGCGTTTTTCACTCAAGTTGCCTTTGGATGTGGCTGAGCAACAAGTGCAGGCGGCGATCAACACCACTGCCAATTTCTTGCCCGCGGATTTGCCCATGCCACCGAGCTACAGCAAGGTCAATCCGGCGGATGCGCCGATCATGACCTTGGCCGTCACAGCGCCAGACATGCCGCTGACCTTGGTGCATGACTTGGTGGAGAACCGTTTGGCGATGCGTTTGTCCCAAGTCAGTGGCGTGGGTTTGGTCGGCATCGCGGGCGGTCAACGACCCGCTGTTCGGGTGCAAGTCAACCCGCAAGCTTTGGCCGCGGCCGGTTTGTCGCTGGAAGATGTGCGCAACGCGATCAACCTGTCGAATGTGAACATGGCCAAAGGCAATTTGGATGGCGCAGCCCGCGCGTCCACCTTGGATGCAAACGACCAGTTGCGTTCACCCAAAGAGTACGCGCAGTTGGTGTTGGCCTTTGTCAGGGGCAGCCCCTTGCGCTTGGGCGATGTGGCCGACGTGGTGGAAGCGCCGCAAAACAACCGGCTCGCTGCTTGGGCCGACAACACGCCAGCCATCATCGTCAACATACAGCGGCAACCTGGCGCGAACGTGATCGAGACCGTGGAGCGCATCCAACAGCAATTGCCTGCGTTGCGCGAAGCCATGCCGCCGGGTGTGACGCTGCAAGTGCTGACCGATCGAACTGTCACCATCCGCGCATCGGTTCGGGATGTGCAATTTGAACTGTTGTTGTCGATGGCTTTGGTGGTGATGGTGATTTTTTTGTTTCTGCGAAGTGCCTCAGCGACGCTGATCCCTGCGGTGGTGGTGCCGCTGTCCTTGGTTGGCACGTTTGGCGTGATGTACTTGGCTGGTTTTTCGATCAATAACCTGACCTTGATGGCCCTGACCGTGGCCACGGGGTTTGTGGTGGATGACGCGATTGTGATGATCGAAAACATCGCAAGGTATTTGCAAGACCCCAACAAACCCATGCAGCCGATGCAAGCCGCCCTTGAAGGGGCGCGACAAATGGGCTTCACCATCATTTCGCTCACTTTTTCATTGGTGGCCGTGTTGATTCCGTTGTTGTTCATGGGTGATGTGGTGGGCCGCTTGTTCCATGAATTTGCCATCACGTTGGCGGTGGCCATTTTGATTTCTGCGGTCGTGTCACTCACGCTCACGCCCATGATGTGCGCCCATGTGCTGCGCCCGTTGTCAGGTGCATCTGCGTCAGGCGCGGGCATGCACACCTCGCCGGCTTGGTTGTCTTGGACGACAGCGCGCTACGCCAGCGGGTTGCGCAAGGTGTTGAACCGGCCTTGGCAAACCTTGGCTGTGTTTGGCTTGACCGTGGTGGCCACGGTGGCTGCGTACTTGGCCATGCCCAAAGGTTTTTTCCCGTTGCAAGACACCGGTGCGGTGCAAGTCATCACCGAGGCCACGCAAGCCACGTCATTTGCCGCCATGTCAGAAAAGCAACAAGCCTTGGCAGCGGTGTTGCTCAAAGACCCGGCCGTGCAAAGCCTGAGTTCTTTCATTGGCGTGGATGGCCCAAACACCACGTTGAATACCGGCCGCATGACGTTGAATTTGGTGCCCAAGTCGCAGCGTGATGCGCCCTTGCCTGACATATTGCATCGGTTGTCGCAAGCCGCCATGGGCATCAGCGGCATGCGCATGTATTTGCAACCTTTGCAAGACCTCACGTTGGAGGATCGGGTGGCACGCACCCAGTACCGTTTTTTGCTGAGTGGCCCCGACAGCGAGGCCGTGGGTCTGTGGTCGCAGCGCTTGTCAGAGCGTTTGCGCGAACACCCGGCGTTGCGGGATGTGGCAAGTGATTGGCAAGACCAAGGGCTGCAAGCCTATGTGAAGATTGACCGCGATGCGGCCAGTCGCTTGGGTGTGTCAGTGGCTGCGGTGGACAACGCGCTTTACAACGCGTTTGGTCAACGCTTGGTGTCCACCATCTTCACGCAAAGCAACCAATACCGGGTGGTGCTGGAAGTCCATCCGGCGCACCGCATCGGGCCTGCGTCGCTGGCGAGCTTGCTGGTGCCTTCACTCAATGGGACGCAAGTGCCGCTCAGCAGTGTGGCCAGCATCGAGCAGCGCAGCAGTGTGTTGAGCGAAGTGCATGTGAACCAGTTTCCTGCGGTGACTTTGTCGTTCCAATTGGCGCCAGGTGTGTCGCTGGGCGAAGCGGTGTCAGCGATCGATGGGGAATGGCGACACATGAAAGCACAAGCTTCGGTGCCCGACAGCATCGAGTCGAGGTTTGAAGGCGCTGCCATGGCGTTTCAAGCATCGTTGCGCCACAACCTGTGGTTGATGCTGGCGGCCGTGGTGACGATGTACATCGTGCTGGGCGTGTTGTATGAAAGTTATCTGCACCCCATCACCATTTTGTCGACTTTGCCCTCGGCCACATTGGGGGCGTTGTTGGCTTTGTGGTTGGCGCGCATGGACATCAGTTTGATCGCCGTGATTGGCATCATTTTGTTGATTGGCATCGTCAAGAAAAATGCCATCATGATGATTGACTTTGCGCTGGATGCCGAACGCCATCAAGGCTTGTCTGCACGTGACGCGATAGAGCAGGCCTGCTTGTTGCGCTTTCGCCCGATTTTGATGACCACCTTGTGCGCGTTACTGGGTGCGCTGCCATTGATGTTGGGCAATGGGGTCGGCAGTGAATTGCGTCAGCCGCTGGGCGTGACCTTGGTGGGTGGTTTGATCGTCAGCCAGTGGCTGACCTTGTTCACCACGCCAGTGATTTACCTGATGCTCGGGCGTTGGGGTGCGATGCGCACGCCGTCGGTGTCCGCATGAACCTGTCGGCGGTGTTCATCGACAGGCCGGTCGCGACCACCTTGTTGAGTGTGGGCGTGGCCATCGCCGGCGTGTTGTCATTCGCTTTGTTGCCGGTGGCACCTTTGCCGCAAGTGGAATACCCGGCCATTTCTGTGCAAGCCAGCATGCCGGGTGCGAGCCCTGAAACCATGGCCGCGACGGTTGCTACGCCGCTTGAGCGTGCGTTGGGCAGCATTGCTGGTGTGAATGAGATGACCTCGACCTCGTCACAAGGCAGCACCCGCATCAGCTTGCAGTTCGATTTGGAACGAGATATCAACGGTGCCGCCCGAGATGTGCAAGCCGCCATCAATTTGGCGCAGCCCTTGTTGCCCAGCGGCATGCCCAGTCGCCCCTCGTACCGAAAGGTCAATCCCGCTGAAAGCCCGATGTTGATCATCGCGCTCACCTCCACCCAGTTTTCGCGCGCCGACATGGTTGACGTGGCGTCCACTGTGTTGGTGCAACGGCTCTCTCAAGTCGACGGCGTGGGTCAAGTCAGCATCGGCGGCGGCGCGCTGCCTGCGGTTCGCGTGGCGGTGCAACCTGACCGTTTATCGGCATACGGGTTGTCGCTGGAACAGGTGCGACAAACTTTGGTGGCTGGCAACGCACACCGCCCCAAAGGCATGTTGGAAGACGCGCAACAAGCATGGCAAATCGAAGCCAATGACCAAGCTGACACGCCAGCTGATTTCGCGGGGCTGGTGATCCGTTATCAAAACAACCGTGCCGTGCGGGTGCAAGATGTGGCGCAGGTCAGTGAGGCCATGCAAGATCTGCGCACTGATGGCATTTCACAGGGCAAACCGGCGGTGCTGTTGGTGCTTTTTCAGCAGCCCGGTGCGAATGTGATCCAAGCGGTCGATGCGGTGCGTCGCTTGTTGCCTTCGTTGCAAAAAGACGTGCCAAGCGGCATGGTGATGGAAGTGGTGTCTGACCGTACCCCGACCATTCGGGGTTCACTGGCTGAGATCCAAAAATCGCTGGCCATGTCCATGGGCTTGGTGATTTTGGTGGTCGCGCTTTTTTTGAAACGTTGGCGCACCGCGCTCATTCCTGCCGTGGCCGTGCCTTTGTCCTTGGCAGGCACTTGCGCGGTGATGTATTTGTTCAACTTCAGTTTGAACAATTTGAGCTTGATGGCGTTGACGATTGCAACCGGGTTTGTGGTCGACGATGCCATTGTGGTGCTTGAACACATCACGCGCTTGCGAGAACGCGGCATGCCGCTGCACCAAGCGGTACGGCAAGGCAGTCGCGACATCGGATTCACGGTGGTGGCCATCAGTGTGTCGTTGGTGGCGGTGTTCATCCCCATTTTGTTCATGGGCGGTGTGCTGGGTCGGTTGTTCCATGAATTTGCGGTGGTGATGACCGCCGCGGTGTTGATGTCGTTGCTGGTGTCGTTGACCACCACACCCATGATGTGCGCCAAATGGTTGCCAGCCGAACCGAGGGCGGTCAAACCGCGCCGACGACAGCC
>CANGZG010000097.1 GCA_947458415.1 Comamonadaceae bacterium
ACCCAAGTGACCGTGGCACTCGAAAACAACGTGCAAGAGGTTCAAGCTTTGCTGCTGAACGCATTGAACACGCTGCCGGATGTCAATGCAGACCCGCCAGCACAAGTGCATTTCAGCCGTTTCAGTGCCGACGGCTTGGAATTCACTTTGCAGTTTTGGGTGGCTGACCGGTTGCATTCACGCATGGCAGTGCTCTCCAGCGTGCACGCCGCGGTTTGGGCGGCATTGCAAGCAGCCCAGGTCAGCTTGCCGATGGCCAAACCGATTCAGTGGGGCAGCCACCCAACTGCCTGAGCATCAACCCGGCCTTTGGGCAGGAGGGGATAAAAAAGCACGACCGTTCACAAATGAGAATGGATTCGTCTAGAATGACGTGAACGTCAACTTCCTGTCCTTGGAAGGCATGACTTTTACTTATCTATTTCCTTGGAGCAAACCCATGAAGGCACTGGTCGCTGTCAAGCGCGTGGTGGATTACAACGTCAAGGTGCGGGTCAAATCTGACCAAACCGGCGTGGACATCGCCAACGTCAAAATGAGCATGAACCCGTTCGATGAGATCGCCGTTGAAGAAGCCGTGCGTTTGAAAGAAAAGGGCGTGTTGACCGAGGTGGTGGTGGTGTCTTGTGGTGTGACCCAATGCCAAGAAACTTTGCGCACTGCCATGGCCATCGGCGCAGACCGCGGCATATTGGTGGAAACCGACCAAGAGCTGCAGCCTTTGGCTGTGGCCAAATTGCTCAAGGCCTTGGCGGACAAAGAACAACCCGGCTTGGTCATTTTGGGCAAGCAAGCCATTGACGATGATTGCAACCAAACCGGTCAAATGTTGGCAGCCTTGGCCGATTGGCCCCAAGCCACGTTTGCCTCCAAGGTGGAAGTGGCTGACGGCCACGCCCTCGTCACCCGCGAAGTGGACGGCGGTTTGGAAACCTTGAAATTGAGCTTGCCCGCGGTCATCACCACCGATTTGCGTTTGAACGAACCCCGTTACGTCACCTTGCCCAACATCATGAAGGCCAAGAAAAAGCAAATCGATGTGTTCAAACCTGAAGATTTGGGCGTGGATGTCACGCCGCGCATCAAAACATTGAAAGTCAGCGAGCCGCCCAAGCGCAGCGCCGGTATCAAGGTCGCTGACGTGGCCACGTTGGTGGACAAACTCAAAAACGAAGCAAAGGTGATTTGACATGGCCTCCTTAGTGATTGCAGAACACGACAACCAGAATCTCAAACCAGCCACCCTCAACACCGTCACTGCCGCGCTGGCGTGTGGCGGTGATGTGCACGTGTTGGTCGCGGGCAAAGATGCTTCAGCGGCTGCCCAAGCGGCTTCACAAATCGCTGGCGTGAGCAAGGTCTTGCATGCCGAGTCAGACCTGTTTGCCCACGGTTTGGCCGAGCACATGGCTGCACAGGTATTGGCGTTGGCCTCGGTTTATTCGCACATTCTGTTTGCGGCCACCGCCAGCGGCAAGAACATGGCCCCGCGTGTGGCAGCGAAATTGGATGTGGCGCAGGTCAGTGACATCACCCGTGTAGACAGCCCTGACACCTTTGAGCGGCCCATTTATGCAGGCAATGCCATGGCGACCGTGCAAGCCACCGATGCCACCAAAGTGATCACTGTTCGCACAACCGGTTTTGACGCAGCGGCCTTGGGCGGCAGTGCCGCGATCGAGGTCATACCCGCTGTCACAGCCGACGCAAAAAGCCAATTCACGGGCAGCGAAATCGCCAAGAACGACCGTCCTGAATTGACCGCTGCCAAGGTGATCGTGTCTGGCGGACGCGCCTTGGGCAGCGCAGAGAAATTCAATGAAGTCATCACGCCATTGGCCGACAAATTGGGGGCCGCACTGGGCGCGAGTCGCGCTGCGGTTGACGCCGGCTACGCGCCGAACGATTGGCAAGTTGGGCAAACTGGAAAGATCGTCGCACCTCAGTTGTATGTGGCTTGCGGCATCAGTGGCGCAATCCAGCATTTGGCAGGCATGAAAGACAGCAAGGTGATTGTGGCGATTAACAAAGACCCAGAAGCACCTATCTTCAGCGTCGCTGATTACGGCTTGGAAGCCGATCTGTTTGTGGCTGTGCCAGAGTTGGTGGCTGCCCTGGGATGATGCGTGGCAAAGGCACCCTCGGGTGCCTTTTTTATCTGCTTTCGATGTTTGGAGAGAGACCGTGAGTTACGTTGCACCTGTGAAAGACATGCTGTTCAACCTGCAGCATTTGGCTCAAATTGAACAGATTGCCAGCATGCCTGGTTTTGAAGACGCCGGTTTGGAAACTGCACAAGCCGTGCTCGAAGAGTGTGCGCGTTTCAACCAAGACGTGGTGGCTCCCTTGAATTGGGAAAGCGACAAACACCCCTCGCATTGGAAAGAGGGACACGTGACCACCTCGCCAGGGTTCAAACAGGCTTACAAACAGTATGCCGAGGGTGGTTGGCAAGGTTTGCAGCACCCCGCAGATTTTGGCGGCCAAGGTTTGCCCAAAACCATTGGTGCGGCGTGTGGCGAAATGCTCAATGCCGCCAGTTTGAGTTTTGCGTTGTGCCCGTTGTTGACCGATGGCGCGATTGAAGCTTTGTTGACCGCAGGCAGCGACTCGCTCAAAGCCACGTATTTGGACAAATTGGTCAGCGGTGAATGGACCGGCACCATGAACTTGACCGAACCGCAAGCCGGCTCTGATTTGTCGATGGTGCGCTCGCGTGCCGAGCCCCAAGCCGATGGCACATACAAAGTGTTCGGCACCAAGATTTACATCACCTATGGTGAGCACGACATGGCTGACAACATCGTGCATTTGGTGCTGGCGCGTGTGACCGGTGCGCCCGAGGGCATCAAAGGCATCAGTTTGTTCGTGGTGCCCAAATTTTTGGTCAACACTGATGGCTCGCTTGGCGCACGCAACGATGTGCATTGCGTCAGCATCGAACACAAACTGGGCATCAAAGCCAGCCCCACGGCTGTTTTGCAATATGGCGACCACGGCGGCGCCACCGGGTTTTTGGTGGGTCAAGAAAACCGTGGGTTGGAGTACATGTTCATCATGATGAACGCGGCGCGCTATGCCGTGGGCGTGCAAGGCATTGCCATCGCAGACAGGGCGTACCAAAAAGCGGTTCAATACGCACGTGACCGTGTGCAATCGCGTCCGGTTGACGGCTCTGTCAAAGCAGCTGCGCCAATCATCCACCACCCCGATGTGCGCCGCATGTTGATGACGATGCGCGCTTACACCGAAGGTTGCCGTGCCATGGCCAGCGTGGCCGCTGCGGCTTACGACGCGGCGCACCACCATCCTGATGCCGATGCCCGCCAACAAAATTTGGCGGTGTATGAATTTTTGGTGCCCTTGGTCAAGGGCTACAGCACCGAGATGAGCCTGGAAGTCACCAGCTTGGGCGTTCAAGTTGACGGTGGCATGGGTTTCATCGAAGAAACCGGTGCGGCGCAATACTACCGAGACGCCAAAATCTTGACCATTTACGAAGGCACCACTGCCATTCAAGCCAACGATTTGGTGGGACGCAAGACCGTTCGTGATGGTGGACAAACGCCCAAAGCCTTGGCGGCACAAATGCAATCCACCCAATCTGATTTACTGAAGTTGGGCTCAGCCGATGCACAAGCCATTGCACACCGACTGTCAGCCGCGCGTGAAGCGCTGTTGGATGTCGTGAATTTCATGGTGGATTCAACCTCAAGCAACCCGAACGCAGCCTATGCGGGCAGCGTGCCTTACTTGATGTTGGCAGGTAACGTGGTCTCAGGCTGGCAATTGGCGCGCAGCTTTTTGGCAGCCCACCAAGCCATGGCAGACGGCGACACTGACACGGCTTTTTTGCAAGCCAAGATGGTGACCGCACGTTTTTATGCCGACCACATGCTGAGCAAAGCACCTGCTGCGCGAGACGCTATCGTGCAAGGCGCGCAAAGCGTGACCGCCATGGCGCTGGATGCGTTTTGATGGCATCAGCCTTGTCGTCCTCGATCAATCTTTTCACACTGCCCAAAGTCCGCCATGTCTAAATTGCCACCCGCACTCGCCGCTGTTCCTTTTCCTGTCATCGGTTCGCCACTGTTCATCATCAGCAACCCCAAACTGGTCATTGCCCAGTGCATTGCTGGCGTGGTGGGCTCCATGCCGGCGCTCAATGCGCGTCCTGCCTCGCAGCTTGACGAATGGTTGTCTGAAATCACAGAAGGGCTGGCAGCCTACAACAAGGCGCACCCAGATCAACCGGCCGCCCCTTTTGCCATCAACCAAATCGTTCACAAAAGCAACGACAGGCTCGAGCACGACATGGCCATGTGCGTCAAATACAAAGTGCCGATCATCATCACATCCTTGGGTGCACGTGAAGAAATCAACCAAGCCGCACACAGCTATGGCGGCGTGGTGTTGCACGACATCATCAACAACAAATTCGCACACAAAGCCATCGAAAAAGGCGCGGATGGCTTGGTGGCTGTGGCCGCAGGTGCGGGCGGCCATGCCGGTGTGAAAAGCCCGTTTGCGCTGGTGCAGGAAATTCGTCAATGGTTCGACGGCCCGCTCGCTTTGAGTGGTTCCATCGCCAGTGGCCAAGCCATTTTGGCGGCGCTCGCCATGGGTGCAGATTTCGCCTACATTGGCTCTGCATTCATTGCCACTGAAGAGGCCCGTGCGGCAGATGACTACAAACAATGCATCGTTGACAGCAATTCAGACGACATCATCTACAGCAACCTGTTCACTGGCGTGCATGGCAACTACTTGGCGCCATCCGTGCGCAATGCGGGCATGGACCCTGACAACTTGCCGCAAAGCGACCCCAGCAAAATGGATTTTGGGGGCGACAAATCCAAAGCATGGAAAGACATTTGGGGTTGCGGACAAGGCATCGGCGCGATCACCAAAGTGCAATCTACTGCCGACTTGGTGGCCCAATTCAAACGCGAATTTGCGCAGGCTAAAGCCAAGCTGGTGCATTGAAAAAGGCCTCAAAAGAGGCCTTTTTGTGGAATTCAAACCGCTTCAACCGAAGTGGCAAATGTAGTGGTAGCTTTCAACCACTTTGATTTCAAACGATGAATTCGCTGGCACATGAAATTGGTCGCCAGGCCCGCTATGTTTCCACTCTGTGCTACCCGCCAGTTTGTAGTCACACGCACCCGCCACGCACTCCATGATTTCGGCGGCCGCTGTGTTGAAAGTCAGGTGCGATGGCATGACCACGCCCACCGATTTTTTTTCGCCATTGGGCAACACCACGGGATGACTGACGCACTTGCCATCAAAAAAAACATTGGCTTTGGTGGTGATGCTGACGCTGGGGATGTGTTCGGTGACCATGGTTCAGGCCTTTTTCTTGACAGAGGTTGAGCGAGAGGCGGCTTTGGCAGCGCGTTCATTTTTCAAATTGCCAGCGATGCGCATGCGCAAAGCATTGAGTTTGATGAACCCGCCGGCATCGGCCTGGTTGTATGCGCCACCATCGTCATCAAAGGTGGCGATGCGGGTGTCAAACAGGCTGTCGGTTTTGCTTTCGCGGCCCACGCACATGATGGTGCCTTTGTAAAGCTTGAGGCGAACTTTGCCATTGGCAGTGGCTTGCGAAGCATCGATCAAGCCTTGCAGCAACTCGCGTTCTGGACTGAACCAATAGCCGTTGTAGACCAGACGCGCGTAACGCGGCATCAAGTCGTCTTTGAGGGCGAGCACTTCACGGTCCAAGGTGATGGATTCGATGGCCCGGTGGCCTGCCAACAAAATGGTGCCGCCAGGGGTTTCATAGCATCCGCGGCTTTTCATGCCCACGTAACGGTTTTCTACTTTGTCCAGACGCCCAATGCCGTGCTTGCCGCCAATGACGTTCAACTGGGTCAGTACATTGGCTGGTGACATGCGAACACCGTCAATCGCCACCACGTCGCCGTGCTTGTAAGTCAGTTCGATGATTTGCGGTTTATTGGGGGCTTTTTCGGGGCTGACGGTCAGACGCCACATGCTGTCTTCAGGGGCGAAATTGGGGTCTTCCAAAATGCCACCCTCATAGCTGATGTGCAACAAATTGGCGTCCATCGAATAAGGTGCGCCACCGCCTTTGCGTTTTTTGAAATCCACAGGAATGCCGTGCTTGTCTGCATAGGCCAGCAATTTTTCTCGCGAGAGCAAGTCCCACTCGCGCCATGGTGCAATCACCTTGACATTGGGCATCAATGCATAAGCGCCCAATTCGAACCGCACTTGGTCATTGCCTTTGCCAGTGGCACCGTGGCTGATGGCGTCGGCTTTGGTTTTGCGGGCGATCTCGACCAAACGTTTGGCGATCAAGGGGCGGGCAATGGATGTGCCGAGTAAATATTCGCCTTCATACAAAGCGTTGGCGCGGAACATCGGGAACACAAAATCGCGCACAAATTCTTCACGCAAATCTTCAATGAAGATGTTGGCGGGCTTGATGCCCATTTTGATGGCTTTGGCACGCGCTGGTTCAATCTCTTCACCTTGACCGATGTCAGCCGTGAAGGTGACGACTTCGCAGTGGTATTCGTCTTGAAGCCATTTGAGAATGATGGAGGTGTCAAGCCCACCCGAATAAGCCAGCACCACACGTTGGGGCGCTTTGCTGGCGGCTGTCTTGGTTGTGTTTTTACGCATGAAAATAGCACCGATGAGAGCAAAGGCGCGATTCTAGGTCATGCCTCACACATAAAAAAAGCCGCTTGAGTGAAGCGGCTCGATCGATGTTCTTGGCGTTACCAGCTTTGCGGCGCAGAACCTGGGGGAGGGATTGCGCTGGCGGCTGGCAGGGGCGGAAGCGGCGGGTAGTTGTAGGTTGGGGTGTTGGAGACCACAGGTGTGATTTGCAATCGCACGGTAGGGCCTGGGTCTTGCGGCATTTGCACCATGTATTGCTTGCCTGCGTATTCATAGGTCACGTTGTAGGCTGTGGTACGGTTTTCGTAAAAATGTTGGGTGCTGCATGTTTGAATATTTTTGGTTTCGGGGGGCGGTGCGCCCTCGATTTTGTCGCCCAAAATGGCGCCACCAAAAATGCCGATGGCTGTGCCCAGTCCGTCACGGCCGATGGCATGGCCAACGGTGCCGCCAGCGATGGCCCCCATGAGTGCGCCTGCGCCGGACTTCTGTGGTTGGGTGGTGACTTGCTGTTGCGTACAAACCTGACGGGGTACCGCCACTTGTTGGATGACAGGTACCGATGAAATCACGCGGCCGACCTCTTGCGCGTGCAATGAAGGCTGAAAGACAAGGGTGGACAGACCCAAAACACCGAGCAGTTTTTTCATAAAGACGTTCCTTGTTCAGACGACATGACCACACTTTAACGAATCAACAAGACATGAGGTTGACAGGGTTTTCTGCTCTTTGGGTGACAATCTTCCTATGAATTTAGAAGAATGGCTAGGTCATTGTGAGCGCTTGCACCCTCAAACCATCGAGATGGGGCTTGAGCGGGTGTCGTTGGTGGCCAAGACCATGGGTTTGGCATTTGACTGTCCGGTGGTCACGGTCGCTGGCACCAACGGCAAAGGCTCGACCTGCGCGATGTTGGAGTCTGTTTACAGGCAGGCAGGTTACAAAACGGGGCTTTATACCTCGCCGCATTTGGTGTATTTCCAAGAGCGCTGTTGCATCAATGGACAACCTGTTGCACAGGCGGATTTGGTTCGGCATTTCGAGCGAGTCGAAGTGGCCAGAGGGAATGTGTCGCTCAGCTATTTCGAGTTCACCAGTTTGGCGTTGTTCAGTTGTTTGGCCGACGCTGGTTTGGATGTGGTGATTTTGGAAGTCGGCTTGGGTGGCCGCTTGGACGCAGTGAATGTCATTGATGCCGATTGCGCGGTCATCACCAGCGTCGATTTAGACCACATGGCGTTGCTCGGGCCCGATCGGGAAAGCATTGGGTGGGAAAAAGCCGGCATCATGCGCGCGGGTAACCCCGTCGTGATCAGCGACCCTGCGCCGCCTGCTTCTGTGCTGAAGCACGCCAGTCATTTGCAAGCAGACGTTTGGCAAGTCATGCAGGACGTGCAATTTGCAGGTGACAACCAACAGTGGACTTGGCGTGGCCGTGGCCGCACTTACAGTGGGTTGGCGTACCCGGCACTGCGTGGCGCCAACCAATTGCTGAACGCGGCAGGTGTGATTGCGGTGATGGAGGCGATGCGCGCGCAGTTGCCTGTCACGGCGCAAGCCATTCGTGCTGGGCTGTCCATGGTTGCTTG
Organism: Comamonadaceae bacterium; assembly: GCA_947458415.1. Lineage (GTDB taxonomy): Bacteria > Pseudomonadota > Gammaproteobacteria > Burkholderiales > Burkholderiaceae_C > Limnohabitans. The sequence continues at coordinate 8,244 of CANGZG010000097.1, forward strand.
GCCTGGGCGCTTTCAAATCTTGCCTGGCCAACCCGCGATCGTGCTGGATGTGGCGCACAACCCCCATGCTGCCGCAGCCTTGGCCCACAATTTGGATGCCATGGGTTTTTACCCCCGTACGCATGCGGTGGTGGGCGCCATGGCCGACAAAGATTTGGCGGGTTTGCTGCGTCGAATGATGCCGCTGGTCGACTGTTGGTATTTTTGCGATTTGCCCAGCCCCAGGGCTGCCAGCGCACATGACTTGAAAACCGTTTGGCAATCGATGAAACCAGCCGCGAGCGCGACGGCGATCACATGCACAGGGCCTTCTGAAGCGACACGTCTGGCCCTGTTGGCGGCTGACCCCGCTGATAGAATTCTCATTTTTGGTTCGTTTTTCACTGTCGGCGGGGTTTTGCAGCACGGAATCGAAGGCCGTCTACCCGCCGCTTCACTTACCTGAACCTTGCCCATGGCCTTTTTCAAGTCCCGCGCCCCATCCCCGTCTCAAGCCGAATCCGCCAAGGATGACGCGCAAAGCATGGACAGCTTGCGCAAACAAGCGCGTCACAGGCTGATTGGGGCGACGGTACTGGTGGTGATCGCGGTGCTCGGTTTTCCGCTGGTGTTTGACACCAAGCCGCGCGACCTCGCGTCAGACATCCGTATCGACATGCCCGACCGGGACGCGGTGCGTCCCTCTCAGCCACCCACGGTGGCCATCCCTGACAAATTGGACAACGCCAAAGTGTCGTTGTCAGAAGCTGTCAGTGCCAATGAACAAGTGGTGGTGGATGACAACAAAAAAACCGCCGCCCCCGCAGTGAACCCGCCGTCTGAACCATCTGCTTCTGACACCAAAGTCACTGAAACCAAATCCACCGACACCAAACCCAAAGCTGAAGCTGCCAAAACAGCGCCAGCACCTGCTGACG
>CANGZG010000098.1 GCA_947458415.1 Comamonadaceae bacterium
TGGTGAGTTGGGTGTTGGGCCCCGGCCAAAGCACCCCCATCCACGACCACACCGTGTGGGGTTTGAGCGGTGTGTTGCGGGGCAGCCAATCGTGTCAACCGTACAGCCGCATGTCTGATGGACGGTGGGTGCCTGCCGGTTTTCAAATCGACATGTTGCCAGGTGACGTTGAAGCGGTGTCGCCTCGGATGGGCGATGTTCACAAAGTATGGAACCCTTTGCCAGACCAAGCCTGTGTTTGTATCGAGGTTTACCAAGGCAACTTCGGTGAGACGGCCAGGCACTTTTACCGAGAAGACGGTTCCCGCCATGTGTTTGTGCAAGGCTATGCCAATCTGCCCGGCATGCCGATCGCCGCATCGGTTGCCACAGCGCCCTCACCCAGCGTGACTGTTGCCGCGGCAGCGTTGTCGCCTGCGATCGACACCCCCCGTTCAACCCCAGTCGCCGAACCTTTGACGGTGGTCGATTCCCCACCGGTTGCAGCCACACACCCGTTCAAATGGGTGACCTTTGCGCAGGTCAGGCAAATGTTGCTGGACAAACAAGAAGTGGCATTGGTGGATGTGCGCGAAGAACACAGCCATGCACAAAGCCACCCATTGTTCGCCATTCAACTGTCCCTCGGGCGCATCGAAGCAGATGCATGGCAACGCATTCCTCGACGCGATACGCCCTTGGTGTTGTTTGACAACGGTGAGGGTTTGTGCGTGCGTGCTGCCGAACTGTTTCAGCGCATCGGTTACAGCGACATCGGTTTGTTTCAAAATGGTTTGGCAGGTTGGGCCGCTGCAGGTGGCGAATTGTTCAGCGATGTGAATGTGCCCAGCAAAGCATTTGGCGAATGGGTGGAGACACACCGCAAAACCCCTTCGTTTTCTGCGCTCGAAGTCAAAGCTTTGATGGACAACGGGTCAGACATGCTGGTGCTTGACGCCAGACGCTTTGACGAATTCCACACCATGAGCATCCCCGGCGCCATCCATGTGCCCGGCGGTGAATTGGTATTGCGCGCTCGCACCTTGGCGCCCAAAGCAACCACGCGCATCGTGGTCAATTGCGCAGGTCGCACGCGCAGCATCATCGGCGCGCAATCGCTGATCAATGCAGGCATTCCCAACCCTGTCTGCGCTTTGCGCAATGGCACCATCGGCTGGCAATTGGCAGGTCTGGCGTTGGCGCACAAAGCTCAAGACACCTTTGGCGAATACGCCGAAGAAGACCGAAAGAAAACTGCGGCATCGGCCTTGGCTTTGCTGTTTCGTGCGGGCGTGCAACGCATTGATTTGCCCGCCTTGCGCGACATGCAGGCGGATGCCACCCGCACCACCTACTTCATGGATGTGCGCACACCGCAAGAATACGCACAAGGTCATGTCCCTGGCGCAGTCAGCGCACCCGGCGGGCAATTGGTGCAAGAAACCGATGTTTACTTGGCTGTGCGCGGTGCGCGCGTGGTGCTGTGTGACAACGACGGTGTGCGAGCCTCGATGACGGCCACTTGGCTGGCGCAAATGGGTTGGGAAAGTCATGTGCTCAAAGATGTCGTGCCTGCTGATTTTTCAGAAACCGACTTGCCGCCCGCGGCATTGCCAGACACCATCGAGCCAGTGCAGGAAGTTGACCCCGTCACGCTCAAAGAATGGCTGGCCAACCGCAGCAACCTCAGCATGGTCATCGATGTGGGCGACAGCAGCACTTATGTCAAAAAACACATCCCCGGTGCGTGGTGGTTATTGCGTTCGCAAATGGCGCAAGATTTCACGCGGGTACACAAAGCCAATCGCTACGTGTTGACTTGCGCTGACGGCCGTGCATCACGCTATGCCGTGGCCGAACTTCGCAGCTTGGTCAGACCGGGCATTGAGGTGTATTGGCTGCCCGGTGGCAACGCCAGTTGGATGGCGCAAGGCTTCAGCACCCAACAAGGCGAGTCGTATGTGGCCAGCCCGCGAATTGACAAATACCGTTGCCCTGATGAAGGCGCAGACCACTCGCCGCAAGCCATGCAAGCTTATTTAGACTGGGAACATGGCTTGGTTGAGCAACTGCGCAAAGACGGCACCCATGGGTTCAAGGTGATTTGACCGTCAACCCTGACGGGCCAACGCATCCACCCAAGCCAATTGCTTTGGCAAACACACGCTTTGCAAGTCGTAGTGCGTGACCGCATGTTCCCTCGCCTGTTGACCCAAGCGCTTTCTTTCTTCAGGCTGGTCCAACAGCGCATTCAGGTGATGCACCCAAGCCTGCACATCAAAAAACGGCACGAGTCGGCCGGTGACGTTGGGGATGATGACCTCTTTGACGGGCGCGGTATCGCTGGCCACAATGGCACAGCCGCTGCTCATGGCTTCGATCAAACTCCAACTCAACACAAAGGGGTAGGTCAAATACACATGGACACGGCTGATTTGCAACATGGTCAGAAATTGCGGGTAACTCAGCCTGCCCAAGAAATGCACGCGTTGCCAGTCTGCTTCTGAGATGTGTTGTTTGACTTCGTTGATGAAGATCTGTTTCCAAGACTCAGAACCAGGCGGCTTGGCGCCATAGCTGACACCATCGCCACCCACCAGCAACACCTGCAATTGGGGTCGCTGACGCAAGAGTTCAGGCAATGAACGCATGAACACATGGTAGCCACGGTAGGGTTCTAATTGACGGCTGACAAAGGTCACCACCTCATCCTTGCGGGTCCAAGTTTTTCCATCGGGCAGTGTCAACCTCGCTTGTGCATCGGGACGAATGTGTTGGGTGTCTATGCCGTCATGCACCACTGTGATTTTTTCTTGCATCCAAGCCGGGTAAGTCGCGGCCTGCCAGTGGGTCGGCGACAGGGCGGCATCTGCAAAACCGTCTTGGATCATGTTGATGGTGTTCTTCATCAACAAGCGGCTTTCCACGCTCAACTCGGGCTTGGAGAACTCGGGATCGAAATGCACATCTTGGCCATGGGCTTGGTAAAACATTTCATAAAACAACCCGAGCTTGGTCTGCGGCCACACATGTTTGATGAACAAACTCTCGCCCCAAGACGGATGGGCAATCACCACGTCCGGCGTGAAACCTTGTTCCTTGGCTTTCAATGCCCAGCGCAACACCGCTTCGGCCCGAATGGTTTTGGCTTCCAAGTCCACCAACCAAGGGTGAACATGGTTTGAACTGCCACGGTCGGGAAAATAAGTATGAACAAACACGCCTTGCCAAGAAAACCCAGGCTTGTGTGCCATCAGCAAGGCGTGAACTTCATGTCCATTGCTCGCTAACGCAGGGGCCAGGTGCTTGAATTGGCCGGGGAAATTTTGGTGGAGAAAAAGTATCTTCAATCGTGATGGGCACGACCCCAGGTCATGCGTTGGAGTAATCCATCGCGCTTGACCAACCTATGCCATAACACCGCAGCAAAGTGAAGCGCAACCAAGGTCATGAACACGCCTGCCGACATTTCATGGACTTCCGAGAACAACGACTTCATGTCCGGGTCAGGTTCAAACAACCGGGGCAAAACCACCCCAAAAAATTTGACCGGGTAAGGAGAGAAATTCGAACCTAAAAACCCACTCAGCGGCATCAGCAACATGCACAGGTACATGGCACGGTGCGTGAGTTTGGACACCATGTCTTGCCAACTGCCCAGCGGATTCATGGGGGCAGGTACCGAATGGGTGATGCGCCATCCGAGTCGCCACAGAACCAAGAACCCCAAACAAATGCCAATCGACTTGTGTAAATTGAACCATTGGGCGCGGTAGCCCACCGGTTCTTTGGGCAAGTCGTCCATCCACAAACCCAAACCGAGTTGGGCCATCAACCCAATGGCCAGCAGCCAGTGCAAAGCCACCAACATGCGGTCGTATTGCACAGGCGGTGTCGCCTCGGCATGGTCTTGGGTTGGTGGCAGTGCATCAGACATGTTTTCTTCCCATCGTGGAGGACTCAGTGTGCCACGACACCCCAGGGCAATTTGCCAACAGGAATTTCAGACACCATTTTTCGGCTCGCCAAGTCAATCACACTGATGGAACCGCTGCGACCAGAGGCCACATACAGTTTGCTGCCATCGGCGCTGAAGCCCATGTTCCAAGGGCGTTGACCGATGGCAATGTTTTCGATCAGTTCAAATGTTTTGGCGTCGACCATGGACACATTGGCGTCCCCGCCGTTGCTGGCGAACACATAGGCGCCATCGGGCGAAACGATGACACCCGCTGTGCGTTTGCCCACCGCTTGTTTGCCGATGACTTCGCGCTTGGTCACATCAATGGCCACCAACATGCTGCCACTTTCGACCGCCACGAAGGCGCGTTTGCCGTCCGGGGTGAACGCGATACCGCGAGGTCTTTCGCCCACTTTGATCGACGCAATTTGTCGGCGCTTGCGTAAATCGAGCACATCGACCTGGTCCGCTTCTTCTGCCGACACATACATGTAACGGCCATCGGGGCTGAACACCCCGTGCTCAGGATTTTTTCCGCTCACCACAATCGAAAATTTCAATTTCATCGTCTTCACATCGACGAAACTGATGCTGTTGTTACCTTCATTGGCAACGCCCAACCACTTGCCATCTGGCGAGCAGTACAGCGCTTCCGGGGACTCACCCAATTGAACGCGCCGCTCGATTTCACCCTTGGCTAAATCGATCATCCACAACTGCGCAGAGTTTTGTTCGGAGACAAACAACTTGTCGCTGCCTTTGCACAAGGCCAAGCCACGGGGTTTACCGCCGGTGTCGATGGTGGAAATCACGGTATCGGTGTTGGTGTCAATCACTGACACCGAACCACTGCCCTCGTTGGTGGCGTATGCACGCGATTGGGCGAAAGCGACAGAAGCTGTGGCACTTAAACAGATGGCGACACAGATTGAAAAATGTAACTTTTTCATCACAAACATCCTTTGGTCAAAACCGTAATTGAGCAGTCAACATCTTAGGGCAGGCAATCAACCCTGATTCCTTCGAGGAATCAGCCTCACGTATCACTCAGTTATTATCAGCCTCGCTCGTTTGCCGTCGCCCTTTCTGTAGCGAGTTCTAGCGGCAACCCCTCATATTTGCATAGGTGAATGTTTTTGAAATCATTTTTTTCTCGCCTCAAAGCCCACAATCCCCATTGGGATGTCGAGCCGCTATGGTTTGAATGGCTGATTTTGGTCGGCCTGTTTATTTTTTCCACCTGGCTGCTTGGCATTCAAGGGGTTTGGCATTTGCTGATCAGCTCTGACCCTACCGGCATCACCTTGGTGATCATCGTGATTTTTGCCGTGGCCACCCTGTGGTGCGGCATGCGTTCCAAAGAATTGGCACACCAACGAGATTTGCTCGACCGCGCCGCGGCACAAGGTTCGCGTGGTCTGTTGCAGGCACAAGGTTGGGCTGGTGAATACTGGTCTGCGTTGGCGGCCAACCCGCAAGACAGCGGCGCCCCGCTGGATGTGCTGATGGAGAAAACCCACGGACCGCATTCAACCGCTTGGTGGGTCAACGGGGTCCAACTCAAATTGGGCCTGCTCGGCAAAGTCATTGGGTTTTCAGTGCTTGCCATGCAAATCGGTCAAATTCAAAATTTCGACCCAACCCAAGCGCAAGATTTGCTCCGCAACCTCACCTCTGGTTTGGGCGTGGCGTTGCTGACCACCATGGTCGGGTTGGTCGGCAACATCTTGCTTGGGCTTCAACTGACACGCATGGACCGTTTTGCGGATCAGTTGCTGGCACAAGCGCAGCGACACGGATTGATCATCGGTCGCTGATGCGATTGCCACAGCATGCGCAAAAATCGCTTCGCACGGGAACCTGAGGTCGATCCTTTTTACGACATGTTGTTCAACATGTTGATCGCCTTCGTGTTTTGTTTCATCATCGCTTTGCTGGCCATGAACCCCAAAGCCACCAAAACTGGCGACATTCCAGCCAAAGCGGAATTCATCATCACGCTGTCATGGCCGGACATGGACCCGAACGATTTGGATTTGTGGGTGCAAGGCCCGTCTGGCGAAAGCGCATGGTTTCGCAACCGTGAAGTGGACCTGATGTTTTTGGACCGCGATGACCGCGGCAACTCGAACAACACCATCATGGTCAATGGCCGCAAAGTCGTTAACCCCTTGCGACAAGAAGTGGTCACGATTCGCAGCATCGTGCCAGGCGAATACGTGGTCAATGCCCACTATTACGAGACCAAAGACATCGACAGCAGTGACCCGCGAGCCGGTCAGCCTGTTGAGGTCAACCTGTCGATTGTGAAAGTCAATCCCAAGGCAGAAGTTGTTTTTTACGGCCAAGCTACTTTGGAAGGTCGCGGCAAAGAAGCCACTTTGGCGCGATTTACAGTCACCCCCGAAGGCGGTGTCGACAATGTCAACACCATCCCCAAAACTTTAGTGAAGTCTTTCTAACATGACGCTGACCCTCATTCTTGTCTTTGCACTCATTGCATTGCTGCTCGCGCTGGCCTTGGTTTACTCGCAATGGCCGCGCTGGCTCAAGGGCCTGTTGGCCGTTGCCGTCAGTGGGTTTTACTTTTACGGGTTTTCAGCTGTTCATTCTCTGCTGGGCATCCCCAGCACGGACGCACTGCCCGAAAGGTTTGTCGTGCTCGCTGCGTTGATCGATGAACCTCGCGCCAAATTCCCGGGCGCTTTGTACATGTGGGTGACACCCATTGAAGAGGGCAAAGGCTTTTTGCAACCCCGCGCATACCGATTGCCCTACACGCGTTCGTTGCATGAGCAAATTGCTGACGGCATGCGCAAAGGGCGCGAAGGTGTTCCTCAAATGGGAACCGCTGAAGTCAAGCCGGGCAACGGCAAGGGCGTGAGTTGGCTCAACCCCGGCAGCGATGAACAAGAAGTCAAGATCATGGATTTGCCAACCCCTCAGGTACCTGAAAAATGAGCATGCGCATTTCTCTCATCGGCATGCTCGCCCTGGCGGCTTTGTCTGCGTGCGACCAACCTGCCAAGGACAATCCACTGTTTCCACTGGCTGCAGGCAAAAAGTGGACTTACCAAATCGAAACGGTGTATGACGCGCCCGACGCCAAAACCACCACCCACACGTTGGAGATTCGAAATTTGGGCAGCGCCGAGCTGAGCGACGGCAGCCAAGCCTGGGTCAGACGCAGCAACAACGGCCACGAATACTGGCTGGTCACTGACAACACAGGCATCAACCGCGTGGCATTGAAGTCGCCCAGCAAAGAACAAGCGGTGATGGACTTCGAACCTCGCACGGTGTTGCCCGCCCCATTGGCGCTGGGCAGCACGTGGACCACCACCACCGTCCCTTATTTTTTACGCCGTCGCAACGAAAAGCCGGCCGAATTTCGTTACTTGAACAAATACAAAGACCTGCCCATGGTGTTCAAGGTGGTCGACATGGATGCAACTTTGCAAACACCCGCAGGCAAGTTTGAACACTGCGTTCGTGTGGATGGCACCATGGACATCTTGCTCTGGCACGATGCGGCGTTTGCCTATCAACCCACGCCCATTTTGTCGCGTGAGTGGTATTGCCCTGGCGTGGGCTTGGCCCAAGTCGAACGCGACGAGCCCACCACGGCGAAATTGTTTCAAGGCGGCACCATGCGCATGCGTTTGCTGTCTTACCGTTAACCCGAATGGATTGGTTTGTAAGTCCTGATTCAGCGCTTGTAAGCGGGCTTTAAGAAACAGCACGCTGCCGCCGAAATGAATTCTTTTGGTGCTGTCTCTTTTTGAGAAATTTGCGTCTATCAATAACCTGACTAGGGTTTGCTCTAGGAACTGTCTTATATAAGTCTAGGAAAATTCCTCGGGTTAGTTGTGTTTCCCTTTGTTAAACCCTGAAGGATCTTTTGTATGAAACTTTTAATCAAATCAGTTGCCATGGCTGCCGCCTTGGGCGCTGCCTCACTGGCCAGCGCGCAAAGCTGGCCGGTTTACGGCGGTGACACTGGCAACCAGCGTTACAGCAACGCTGGGCAAATCACACCCGCAAACGTCAGCAAGTTGAGCGTGAAATGGGCGCTGCAATTGGGCACCAACCGTTCACAAGAGTCGACCCCCATTTTGGTGGGTGACACCCTGTACGTGACTTCTTCATTCGGCCCGAAAAACGTGTTTGCTGTGAATGCAAAAACCGGTGAAGTCCGTTGGAAATATTCTCCTGAAATGCCCAAAGGCGTTGACCAGTACGCTTGTTGCGACGTTAACAGCCGCGGTGTTTCATACAACGATGGCAAGATTTTCTTTGGCCGCCTCGACGCACAAGTGACTGCACTCGATGCCAAGACTGGCAAAGAAATGTGGACCACCAAAGTGGTTGACTACACACAGGGTTCTGTCATCACCTCACCCCCCACACTGGTCAAGAACTTGGTCATCACCGGTTTCGGTGGCGGCGAGTACGGTGTACGTGGTGCCTTGGTTGCTTTGGACCAAGCCACAGGCAAGGAAGTCTGGCGCACCCATACCGTGCCCGTGGGCAACGAGAAGCATGCTGACACCTGGAAGGGTGACACCGGCAAAACAGGCGGCGGCGCAGCTTGGTTCATCGGCTCCTACGATCCCAAGTTGAACTTGGTTTACTACGGTACCAGCAACCCAGGTCCTTGGACAGCGATCGTGCGCGGCAACGACTCTTCTGACATCGGCAAGTTCACCAACTTGTACACCGCGTCTGTGGTGGCATTGAACCCCGACACTGGCAACATCGTTTGGCACTACCAGTTCACACCCCATGACGCATGGGACTATGACGGCGTGAACGAACTCGTGTTCGCTGACTTGCCTGTCGACGGCAAAAAAGTGCCTGTCGTGATGCAAGCCAACCGTAACGGTTTCTTCTACGTGTTGGACCGCGCCAATGGCAAATTGATTTCAGCCAAGCCTTTCATCAATGGCGTGAACTGGGCCACTGGTGTTGACCTGAAAACTGGCATGCCCATCGAAGCAGCCAACAACGAAAAGCGTCCTCGCCTGAAAAA
>CANGZG010000099.1 GCA_947458415.1 Comamonadaceae bacterium
ATCACCGGCATCAACATGTCCATCAGCACCCTGTCAAACGGCTCATGCTGGAGGATGTCCAATGCCTCTTGGCCGTTGCCCGCTTGCACCAACACCGCGTTGGGCCAATGCGACTTGACCACCTGACACGCCAGCAAGCGGTTGACCGAACTGTCGTCCACCACCAAAAAACGCACCGGGAAGGATTGCAACCGGGTCATGCCCAGTTCGGTCTGCGACACCGAGGCCGGCACGCTCGCCACCACCAACGGCAAGCGCACCCAAAAACGTGACCCTTGCCCTGGCGTGCTGTGGACACCGATCTCACCGCCCAACAATTGCACCAATTGGCGACTGATGGACAAGCCCAAACCATTGCCACCGTAGACGCTGGCCGTGGCCACGCTGGCTTGCTCAAAAGGTTCGAAGATGTGTGGCAGCCGCTCTGGCGCAATGCCAATGCCCGTGTCGCTGACCCTGAACCACAGTTGGTCTGCGTCGCGTGAGACTTGCAACACCACCGAGCCTTGGTGCGTGAATTTGATGGCGTTGCCCAGCAGGTTCACCAGCACTTGCATCAAACGGTGCCGATCGCTGACCACCCAATGTGGCAAGTCGTCAGCGGCTTGCAAGGTGTATTCCAAGGGCATGCTGTTGACACGCTGCAAAAACAGGTTGAATGCGGCGCGCACCGTGCCCATCAATTCAAACGGTGCGGGTTGCACTTTCAATTGCCCGCGTTGCAACAAGGAGAAGTCGAGCACATCGTTGATCACGGTCAGCAAATGGTCGCTGGACTGTTTCACCAAATCCGCCAGTTCAAGCGCGCGCGGCAATTGCCGCACGTCTTGGCGCAGCAAATCGCTGAACCCGATGATGGCGTTCATGGGTGTGCGCAATTCGTGGCTGAGCAAAGCGATGAAGTTGTCTTTGATGGTTTGCGCGCGCAACAGCCGCGAGCGTGTTTGCAGCAAATTGGCTTGGCGCTTTTCGCTGACATGGCGCACACGCAAGTACAAGCGTTGGTAAATCAAGGGCAGCGCCAACAAAAACACGCTGATGGCGACATCGCTCCAGGCATTCATGTGCAGCAATTGCGGTGTGGCGACATACACCGGCGGTGACCAACCCAACCACGTGCCCAGCGCCATGCCTGACAAACCCAACACGCAAATGCAAAGCCAGAACACGCCTTGCGCCCAACCCAGCAAAAACAAAGGCACCATTGGCAGAACCACCACCCATTTGAGGACGTTGGCAAAAATGCCGCCGCTCCACACGGCTTCGCGCAGCAAATGGAACAAACCATAGGCCAGTCCGATGTGAATCACCCAGCGCAAGGGCAAACCCAAGTTGTACAACCACATCAAGGACAAAATCACCACGCTCAAAATAGCGGCTTGCAACTGCACTTGCGGGTCGGGCGACAAGCTGCCCAACACATAACTCATCAGCGCCAAAAACAAGGTGAACAACACGTAAAACTGCGATTGCGGCGTCAACCATTGGGCGGGCAGGCGCTGTTTGAACCGCGCCAGCAGCAAACGCCAAGCGCGTGAATCAGGCATCGGTGGCCCCTTGACGCATGAGTTGCGCTTGCACACCGCGCTGCAGTTGATCGCGGCCCAAGGGTTTGAGCAGCACATCGTTCATGCCGGCTTGCAAACACGCGGCATGGTCTTGCGGGTGGCTGCTGGCGGTCAACCCGATCACGGCCAAGCCACTCAGCGGTGCAGCAGACTGTCGGATCGCGCGGGTGGTTTGCAAGCCATCCATGTTTGGCATGACCAAATCCATCAACACCACATCCGCCGTGTGCGTTTGCAGCCATTGCAAACACGCCTCGCCGCTGGTGACACTGTGCAGCCGTGCCGTTGGCCAAAGTTGCTGGCACATCAGTTCAGCCACTTTCAAGTTGACCGGGTTGTCATCCACCAACAACAGGGAAAAGTGCGGGTCAGCCGTGGCCTGCGCGCCGGTCAGGCCCATGGGCGCCGGTGCGTCACAGGCACGCAAGGGAATGCGAAACCAAAACCGCGAGCCGACGTTGGCTTGGCTGTGCAAACCGATGTCGCCGTCAAACAATTGCACCAAGCCTTTGCAAATCGCCAACCCCAAGCCCGTGCCGCCAAACCGGGTGTGGGTTTGCAAATCGGCATGTTCAAACCGGTTGAAGATGAAGGTTTGCTGTGCATCGGGGATGCCCACGCCCGTGTCTTGCACTTCAAACAGCATGTGTTCGCCGTCTTTGCGAATCGCCAAATTGACCACACCACCGGGCGTGAACTTGAACGCGTTGTCAAGCAAATGGCACAGCACTTCCTTCAAGCGCTTGGTGTCGGTCATCACCCATTCGGGCAACGCCGGATCGAGTTGTGCGTGAAACTGCACCGGGTCATGGGTTTGGCGGGCATAGGTTTGCGTGCATTCAGCAAACGCATCGGCCAAGCGGGTTGGTGCCGGTTGAAGTTGCAAGCGTCCCGCTTGGATTTGGGTGAAATCCAAAATTTGGTTGACCAACTTCAACAAATGTTCAGTGGATTCGCGCACCAAGTCCACGGTTTGCAGCGAATGGCCTGCGGTTTGCAACTCGGCGCGTATGACATCGTTGAAACCAAGAATGGCGTTCATCGGTGTGCGCAATTCGTGGCTGACCGAGGCCAGAAACTGGTCTTTGTACGTCTCGGCTTGCAACAAGGCGGCGCGGTTGGCGCTGAGTTCCTTGTTGCGGCGCGTGATTTCGTTCAACTGGTGGTTGTAGATGCGTTGGTAAACCAACAGCCCGCCAAGCAAACTGATGGCCGTGAACACATGGTTGCCGAGCGACCACCACACATGGCGCGTGCCGTACACATAGCTCACTGGCAACCAGCCGTGTTCGGTGAGAGGCACCAGCGCCAACAACGTGAGTTGCACCAGCACAATCCAGCGCAAGGACTCGCGCCAACCCAGCAAATAGATGGCGGGCACCGGCAGGATCATCATCCACATCGTGCTGGAAGAAAACAGCCCGCCGGTGACCCAGATGCTGTAGAGCAGCAAGGCATAGGTTTGTGCGATGAGCAAATGCGTGGTGCGCTGCAAGGTCCACTTGAAAAGCACATGCGCCACACCGGTCAAACAGACGCTGGCCAATGCCAGCCACAACGCATTTTCAAAGGCAAACGGCTGCGACAGCAGCAGGAACAGCACCAGGTTGGCCAAGACAATGCCCATGAACAGGGCGAACATCACCGGCTGCTCGAGCAAACTGTCAGCTGGCAACCCGCGGTATCGGTCCAGCAGCCGGTGAATCTGAGCCAGCATGGCTGTGGAGAATTACGTTGCGGCCAAGGCTTGTTCGATGTCAGCGACCAGCGAGGCAGGCTTGTCCACCGAGCCGTAGCGTTTGACACTCACGCCATCGCGTGCAACCAAAAACTTGGTGAAGTTCCATTTGATGCCCTCGCTGCCCAGCACGCCAGGCGCTTGCGCCTTGAGCCATTGAAACAGCGGGTGGGCCGTGTCGCCGTTGACATGGATTTTTTCCATCATGCCAAAAGTCACGCCGTAGTTCTTTTGGCAAAACGCGCCGATCTCGGTGTGATTGCCGGGGTCTTGTGCCCCAAATTGGTTGCAAGGGAAACCCAACACCACCAGTCCCCGTTCGGCATAGGCGTCATGCAGTTGCTGCAAGCCGCCGAATTGCGGTGTGAAGCCGCAGGCGCTGGCGGTGTTGACGATCAACAGCACCTTGCCTCGGCAATCGGCGAGGCGCATGGGTGTGCCGTCAATGCGGACGGCTTCAAAATCGCAGACAGTGGCAGCGTTCATGGGGGCTCCTTGGGTTGATGCTGGATTGTCGCCAAGACCGCGGCAAACACAATCAGCAAACCCCCGATCAGCTTTCGGGTACTCAGTTCTGACACCCCCAAGGCCACCGAAGATGCGGTGGCGAACAATATTTCCGACAACATGACCAATGACGTGGTGTTGGCACTCAAGCGCGCCGCACCGTATTGCAAACTCAGATTGGAAAACAGCAAGCACAGGGCCAAGCCCAAGGCATAAGGCCACCAGCCGGTGTCGGCGGGCGGCCAGCCCACATGACCCGTTGGCAGCAACGCCAACGCCGCGCCTGCCGTGATGAACATGCCGCCCCCAAACATGGCGCCCATGCGAACACTCTCGGGCAAATCGGCCAACTTGCGCAACATGGCGTTGTTCAGCGCAAAACTGGCACCGCCGAGCAAGGCCAAATAATCGGCGGCGCTGCTCGGCACCGGCCACGGCGTGTCAGGCGTTTTGAGCACCAGCGCCACGCCCACCAATGCCAGCAGCAAACGCAGCATCGACCTGCGCGTGGGACGTTCGCCCAACAACCACCATGCAAACAACACCGACCAAGCCGGCATGGTGTAGAACAACAGCACCACCCGCACCACATCGCCCATGGTGACGGCCCAGTTAAAGCCCAAATTGGTCAGGCCTGAACCGATGAACAGCCACCAGAGCTGCGGGTGTGAACGAAGATGGCGAAACCACTGCGGCTGCCATGCGCTGATGATGGCGAATGACAAGCCGTACATCAGTGCAGTGGCCCACAGCGGGTGCAAGCCGCGAGCCGACATCTCGCGAAACGGCCACCAGCTCAGTCCAAACACCAAGGCGTTGGCGAGCAAGCCCAGCACCGGGCCCCAGACAGTCAGCGGCATGGGTCAGTGCCCAGGGTCCTGACGGGCAATGTCCATCAGGCGTTGCACGTCGGCGCTGTGGTGACGGCAGTTGTGCGCGTGCCAGCGTTGAATCAACCACATGTTGCCCGCCACAAACAAGCCGAAACAAACGATGGCGGCGAATGCACTCATGCCCAGGCCGGTGGCCAGCGCGTACAAACCACCGAGCGCCAAAATGCAGGCCTGTTCATTGAAATTTTGCACGGCGATAGAGCGGCCTGCGCCCATCAGGTTGTGGCCACGGTGCTGCAACAACGCGTTCATGGGCACCACCAAAAACCCGCCCAAGCCACCCAGCAAAATGAAAAACGGAGCGGCCAACCAGACGTTGTTGATGAAGTTCATCACCAACATCAGCAGGCCCATGGCAATGCCCAAGCCCATCAACCGTGGCGCATCGACCAGCTTCATGCGCACAGAGGCGATCACCGCGCCCACCGCCGTGCCGATGGCCACCACCCCGACCAGCGAAGACGCTTGCGTGGTGGAGTAGCCCAACGCCACCGAACTCCAGGCCAGCACGATGTAGCGCAGGTTGCCACTGGCCCCCCAAAACAAGGTGGTGGTGGCCAGCGAAATCTGACCAAGCTTGTCACGCCACAACAGCATGTTGCAACGCCAGAAATCCGGGACCAATGCCAACAAATTGCGCAACAAGCTTTGTGATGTCTCGCTGCGCAAGGGCACCATCGCCACACCAGTTTGAGGAATGCGTGTGTTGAACCAAGCGGCCAAACCGTAGAGCAACACGATCATGCTGATGGCGGCTTCAGGCGGTGTGTCTATGCCGGTGTCAATCAGCGGCAGGTCCCAACCGAGCAGGAACGAGGCGACCACCGGACCGACCAACTGGCCACCGATCAATACGCCCAAAATGATGGAGCCGATGGTGAGGCCTTCGATCCAGCCATTGGCCTTGACCAACAACGATGGCGGCAACAACTCGGTGAGGATGCCGTATTTCGCGGGCGAGTACGCGGCCGCACCCAAACCCACGATCGCATAAGACAACAGCGGATGCGAACCGAACAGCATCATGAGGCAACCCAACACCTTGATGCCGTTGCTGATGAACATGACCTCGCCTTTGGGCCGCGAGTCGGCAAACGCGCCGACAAACGGCGCGAGCACCACATAAAACAAGGCAAACATCGGGACCAATGCCGCACGTTGCCATTCAGCGCCGCCGCCAGCTTTGATCATTTCAACCGCTGCCACAAACAACGCGTTGTCAGCCAGTGAGCTGAAAAATTGCGCCGCCATGATGGTGTAAAAACCGCGTTTCATAAATGGTGTGGCCTGGTGAGTGTGCGGCGTTAAAGAGTCAGGTATTCGTTAATTGTCAAGAGACAGGCCTCAGAGCGCGTCGGTTATATCACGCCATATGCATGCCTTCGGCCCCTGCGACAATCCACCCATGCCGCGCCCGATTCATGCTGTCATCCATGCCCAAGCCTTGCGCCACAACCTTGCTCGGTTGCGCCAAGCCAGTGGTGACGCGCGGGTATGGGCGGTGGTCAAAGCCAACGCCTATGGCCATGGCTTGGCCAGGGCATACGAGTCCCTGCGCGGCGCCGATGGGTTTGCCCTGTTGGATGTGAACGAAGCGCAAACCTTGCGCGATGTGGGCTGGCGCGGTCCATTGCTGTTGCTCGAAGGCGTGTTCGAGCAACGCGATCTGGAACTCTGCTCGCGTTTGGACCTGTGGCATGTGGTGCACCACGAAGGCCAAATTGACATGCTCAGCCGCCATAAAACGCAAGTGCCGCAACGTGTCTTTTTGAAAATGAACAGCGGCATGAACCGGCTGGGGTTTGCACCGCAGGCTTTCAAATCGGCGTGGACCCGATTGAACGCCTTGCCGCAGGTGGATGAAATTTCTTTGATGACGCATTTCGCACATGCCGATGGCGAGCCAGGTGTGGCCGCGCAGTTGGAGGTGTTCGCGCAGCACAGCAGCGACTTGCCCGGTGAGCGCAGCCTGGCCAACAGCGCGGCCTTGTTGCGTCACAGCCCGTCAGACGCCGTGACCGCCGACTGGGTGCGCCCCGGCATAGCCTTGTATGGCAGTTCACCCGACCATGGCGTGCATGACGCGGCGCATTGGCAGCTGCAACCGGCCATGAGTTTGCGCAGCCGGTTGATTTCTGTGCAGTCGCTCGCCGCAGGAGACAGCGTGGGTTACGGCGGCGCGTTTGTGGCAGACCGCGACATGCGAGTGGGCGTGGTGGCTTGCGGTTATGCCGATGGCTACCCGCGCCATGCGCCCACCGGCACACCGGTGTTGGTGAATGGTGTGCGCACTCGCACGCTGGGCCGAGTCAGTATGGATATGTTGTGTGTCGATTTGTCTGAGTTGCCTTCGGTGGCGATAGGCGACGAAGTGACCTTGTGGGGCAGCGCTTCCACGGGTCAGGTGTTGTGTATCGACGAGGTGGCGGCGGCGGCAGGCACCGTAGGTTACGAATTGATGTGCGCGCTCGCGCATCGGGTGCCGGTCAGTGTGGTGACGGCAGAAAATTAATCCACCAACGCCTGTGCCACCAATGCTTTGAGCATGCGGCGGTAATGTGCCCTGAGTGGGCTGGGCGCTTGGGTCATGTAGACCGCGCAAATTTGGTCTTTGGGATCGGCCCAAAAATACGTGCCGCCGTAGCCTGCCCACATGAATTCACCGGCGTTGCCATGGACACCGGCAATGCCATCGGCTTGGCGCACCAAAAAGCCCAACCCGAAGGTGTAGCCGGGCGCACCCAACAGCAGTTGTCCGGGACTCACGGGCGTGGCGATGGTCTGACCCAAGTGGTCGGCGGTCATCAATTGCACCGTAGAGCGCGACAGAATGCGCGCGCCGTCCAACTGACCGCCATTCAACAGGGCTTGGCAAAAACGCAAGTAGTCGGGGGCGGTGCTGACACCGCCTGCGCCACCCGAGTCATTGCCCGGTGGTTGGCTGACATCGATCAATTTGTTGGGCAAGTTGGTCAACGGATCGATCGCAAACGGCTCGGCCAAGCGCGCTTTCTTGGCAGCGGGTACGTCAAACGCGGTGTCGTTCATCTTGAGGGGTTTGAACAACCGCTCTTGCATGACATCGTTCAAGCGTTGTCCTGTGACGGCTTCGATGATGCGGCCTTGCACATCGACTGACAAGCTGTATTCCCAGACGGTGCCCGGTTGTTGGGCCAAGGGCGCTTTGCCCAAGCGTTCGGCCATGTCTGCGCCGCTCAGGTTGCGCGCATCAAAGTCGCGTGCCGTGCTGTAGATGCCGGCCTCGGTGTAAGCCTGTTTGACCAAGGTGTTTTTGGTCAGTTCACCATACGCCAAGCCCGAGGTGTGCCGAAGCAAGTCTTGCAGGGTCGGTTCTTTGTGGGCGGGCACCAGTTTGAAGCTCACGCCGTTGTAGAGCGGGTCGTGTGTGGCCACGCTGACCATGGGTTGTTTGAACGAAGGCAGGTATTTCGAGACAGGGTCTGTCAATTGCACTTTGCCGTCTTCGACCAGCATCATCAAGGCCACCGACACCATGGGCTTGGTCATCGAGTAGATGCGAAACACCGAATCGGTTTGTGCGGGGGCGTTGGTGTCATTGTTCAAGCCACCGAAGGCTTTGCTGTAAACCAACTTGCCTTTGCGCGCCACCATCACCACGGCGCCAGGCAAGCGTTTTTGCTCGATCTCTGTTTGCATGGCCGCGCTGATTTTTTCCAAGCGTTGCGTTGACATGCCCACCGACTCGGGGCTGGCCACAGGCAGTGCCTGCGACCAAGACAGGCCACTGTGCAGTAACGTCGCACCAACCAACAGCGACAAGCAGCGCCATGGTGTTGGCGCCCGTTGGCTGGGGTGAATCGACGCGAGTGGGGTTTGGCGCGAAAACGAGGGTGTGTATGTCATGCATTGTCTCCTGCAACATGTAACCGGCTGGCCAACCACACCAACCACAGCACCGGCACGCCGAGCAAAGCCGTGCCTGTGAAAAACCAAGCGTAACCCGCGGCATCCACGGCCAAGCCCGAAAAGCCTGCCAGCAACTTGGGTGCGAGCAACATCAGCGAACTGAACAAGGCGTATTGTGTGGCCGAGTACTGCACGTTGGTCAGCGACGACAAATACGCAATGAACGCGGCAGAAGCAATGCCACTGCCGAGGTTGTCAGCGGACACCACCGTGATCAGCAT
>CANGZG010000100.1 GCA_947458415.1 Comamonadaceae bacterium
ATTTTTGATGGCCATCACTTCATTAGAGGTGTACGGCATCATCATCGCCGGCTGGTCATCGAATTCCAAATACGCATTTTTGGGCGCATTGCGTGCGTCTGCGCAAATGGTGAGTTACGAAATCGCCATGGGTTTTTGTTTGGTGGTGGTGTTGATGGTGTCGGGCAGCATGAACCTGTCTGACATCGTGAACGGACAGGGCAAGGGCATGTTTGCCGACCAAGGCGTGGGTTTTCTGTCTTGGAACTGGTTGCCTTTGCTGCCCATCTTTGTGGTGTATTTCATAGCCAGCTTGGCAGAAACCAACCGTCACCCGTTTGATGTGGTCGAAGGCGAATCGGAAATCGTGGCGGGCCACATGATCGAATACTCCGGCATGTCATTTGCCTTGTTCTTTTTGGGCGAATACGCCAACATGATTTTGGTGTCCACCATTGCCGTGTTGTTGTTTTTGGGTGGGTGGCTGCCGCCGGTCGACACGGTGTATCTGGCATGGGTACCTGGCTGGATTTGGTTGGCCGCCAAAATTTTTGTCGTGGTCACCATGTTTTTGTGGGTACGCGCCACCTTCCCCAGGTTCCGTTACGACCAAATCATGCGCTTGGGTTGGAAGATCTTCATCCCTGTGACCTTGGTGTGGTTGGTATTGATCGGGGCATGGATGCAAACCCCTTGGAACATTTGGAACTGATGCAAAGACACCCATGAGCACGCACACTTCCACCACTCCACCGACGCCTTTTTCTTGGGCCGATTTCTTTTCCAGTTTTTTGTTGCTGGAATTTTTCAAAGGCTTTGCCATCACCGGCCGTTACATGTTCGCGCGCAAGATCACGGTGCAGTTTCCTGAGGAAAAAACACCGCTGAGCCCGCGCTTTCGTGGTTTGCACGCATTGCGTCGCTACGAGAACGGTGAAGAGCGTTGCATCGCTTGTAAATTGTGCGAAGCCGTCTGTCCCGCCATGGCCATCACCATCGAGTCGGATGTGCGTGACGACGGGTCACGCCGAACCACCCGCTACGACATCGATTTGACCAAATGCATTTTTTGTGGATTCTGCGAAGAAAGCTGCCCTGTGGACTCCATCGTTGAAACACACATCTTTGAATACCACGGCGAGAAACGCGGCGACTTGTATTTCACCAAGGACATGCTGTTGGCCGTTGGCGATCAATACGAAACGCAAATTGCGGCCAACAAGGCGGCTGACGCCAAGTACCGCTAAACCCTCACGCAGACAAGCTCATGGACATCCAATCAGCGCTTTTCTATCTTTTTTCAGCCGTCATGCTGTTCGCGGCCTTGCGCGTCATCACTGCGCGCAACCCGGTGCATGCGGCGTTGTATTTGGTGCTGGCTTTCTTTCAAGCATCTGGCATCTGGATGTTGCTCAAAGCCGAATTCCTCTCCATCACCTTGGTGTTGGTGTACGTGGGCGCAGTGATGGTCTTATTTTTGTTCGTCGTGATGATGATTGACATTGACATCGACGCCTTGAAAAAAGATTTTTGGAAACATTTCCCTTTGGCCGCTTTCATCGGTGCCGTGCTGGCGCTTGAATTGGCATCGGTGTTGATGGGTGGTTTCCGTTCCTCGCAAATTGCCGTTGACCCCAACACTGCCAACGGTTTACCGGTGTCCAACACGCGGGAGTTGGGTGTGCTGCTCTACACCGAATATTTGTACCCTCTGGAAATTGCCGCCGTGATTTTGTTGGTAGCGATCGTGTCGGCGATTGCATTGACCATGCGTGAACGCAAAGACACCAAAGCGCAAAACCCGAGCGAGCAGGTCAAAGTCAAAGCCGCTGACCGTTTAAGAATGGTCAAAATGGATGCGGTTCAACAGCCTGTGGTGCCGCCTGCAGCCGAGGAACCGAAACCATGAACATCACACTGGGCCACTATTTGACGCTGGGTGCCGTGCTGTTTGCACTCTCCGTCATCGGTATTTTTCTGAACCGAAAAAACCTGATCGTGTTGTTGATGGCCATCGAACTGATGTTGCTGGCTGTGAACACCAATTTTGTGGCGTTCTCCCATTACCTTGGCGACATGCATGGACAGGTTTTTGTGTTTTTCATTTTGACGGTTGCCGCTGCCGAGTCTGCGATTGGCTTGGCCATTTTGGTGCTGTTGTTCCGCAACCGTTCCAGCGTCAATGTCGACGAACTCAACAGCCTCAAAGGCTGAGCCACTTTCCACCATGAGCCAAACCCTACAAGCCTCCACCCTGATCACCGTTGCCTTGGCTCCCTTGGCCGGGGCTTTGTTGGCGGGCATCTGGGGCACACGCTTGGGCGGCGGTGGACTGGGTCGTCGCTGGGCGCACAGCCTCACCATATTGGGTGTGTTCGTGTCGTTCGTGTTGTCTGCCTTGACATTGCAAGATGTGGTGGTCGATGGCGCACGCTTCAACGAAACCATTTACACCTGGATGCAAATCGGTGAACTGAAAATGGAAATCGGTTTCATGGTGGACGGCCTCACCGCCATGATGATGTGTGTGGTCACGTTTGTGTCGTTGATGGTTCACATCTACACCATTGGGTACATGGAGGAAGACGAGGGCTACAACCGGTTCTTTGCTTACATCTCGCTGTTCACCTTCGCCATGTTGATGCTGGTGATGAGCAACAACATGTTGCAGTTATTTTTCGGTTGGGAAGCGGTGGGTCTGGTCTCTTACCTGTTGATTGGTTTTTGGTTCAACAAACCCAGCGCGGTGTTTGCCAACATGAAGGCTTTTTTGGTCAACCGCGTGGGTGACTTCGGCTTCATTCTGGGAATCGGTTTGATTGCTGCCTATGCGGGTACCTTGAATTACGCCGAAGCATTTGCCAAAGCCGACCAACTGGCCACTTTGACCTTGCCAGGCACCGACTGGATGCTGGTGACGGTCATTTGCATTTGTTTGTTCATTGGGGCCATGGGCAAGTCTGCGCAATTTCCCTTGCATGTTTGGTTGCCCGATTCCATGGAAGGACCCACGCCAATCTCTGCGTTGATCCACGCGGCCACCATGGTGACTGCAGGCATTTTCATGGTTGCCCGCATGTCGCCCTTGTTTGAGTTGTCCGACACGGCATTGAACTTGGTGTTGTCTGTGGGTGCCATCACTGCTTTGTTCATGGGTTTTTTGGGCATTGTTCAAAACGATATCAAGCGCGTGGTGGCGTATTCCACGCTGTCCCAGTTGGGCTACATGACGGTGGCCTTGGGGGCATCGGCTTATTCGATTGCGGTCTTTCATTTAATGACCCATGCTTTTTTCAAGGCATTGCTGTTTTTGGCGGCAGGTTCGGTCATCATGGGGGTGCACCATAACCAAGACATCCGCTACATGGGCGGGTTGCGCAAATACATGCCCATCACCTGGTTGACTTCTTTGCTGGGGTCGTTGGCGTTGATTGGCACACCGCTTTTCTCTGGTTTTTATTCCAAAGACAGCATCATTGAAGCAGTCGCTGCCAGCCATTTACCTGCGGCAGCCTGGGCGCATGCTGCCGTGCTGGCAGGTGTGTTTGTCACCGCGTTTTATTCTTTCCGCATGTACTTTTTGGTCTTCCATGGCAAGCCCCGGTTTGACCAGGATCCACATGCACACCATGGTGACGGACATGCCCACTTGCCACATGAATCACCTTGGGTGGTCACACTGCCTTTGGTCTTGTTGGCCATGCCATCGGTATTCATGGGTTACTACACCATCGAACCCATGCTGTTTGGCGACTTTTTCAACGACGCCATCTATGTCAACGCAGCGCTTCACCCAGCCATGCAAGGGTTGAAAGAAGTCTTTCATTCGCCATTGGCCATGGCCGAGCATGCGTTGACGACCGCGCCATTCATGCTCGCTTTGGCGGGTGTGTTGGTGGCGTTTTACATGTACATGGTTCACCCGGCTGTGCCTGCGTTTATCCAGCGCCATGTCAAGCCTTTGCACACCTTGTTGGTCAACAAATATTTCCTTGATGCTTTCAACGAAAACATTTTGGCGCACGGCACCCGGTGGCTGGCCACCGGTTTGTGGAAGGGCGGCGACCAAGGGGTGATCGATGGTTTGCTGGTCAATGGCGCTTGGCGTGTCATAGGCAAAGCGGCCATGGTGGTGCGTCGTTTGCAAACCGGTTTTCTTTATCACTACGCCTTGCTGATGATTCTGGGTATGTTCGGATTGATCACTTGGTTTGTTTGGCTCAAACCATGAACTTCACCTTGTCTTCGATTCGAATCCCACACAAAGGTTTGCCATGCAACTGTTGAGCCTGGCCATTTGGACCCCGATTGTGTTTGGCGTGCTGTTGCTCGCCTTGGGGCGTGACGAGCATGCCCGCTTGGTGCGCTGGTTTGCATTGCTTGGTGCGGTGTTGAGCTTTGGCTTGACATTGCCTTTGTATGTCCAGTTCGATAACGGCACGGCCGCCATGCAGTTTGTCGAAAATCTGCCTTGGATCAGCCGTTTCAATGTGAACTATCACTTGGGCATCGACGGTATCTCCATCTGGTTTGTGGTGCTGACCGCGTTCATCACCGTGGTGGTGGTGATCGCCGGTTGGGAGGTCATCACCGAGCGTGTCAACCAATACATGGGCGCGTTTTTGGTCCTCAGTGGTTTGATGGTCGGCGTGTTTTGCGCGCTCGATGGCATGTTGTTCTACGTGTTTTTTGAAGCCACCTTGATCCCTATGTATTTGATCATCGGCGTTTGGGGTGGGCCGAACAAAATTTACGCGGCATTCAAATTCTTTCTCTACACCTTGTTGGGCTCGTTGTTGATGTTGGTGGCGTTGATTTACCTCTACATTGCCTCCGAGGGAAGTTTCGATTTGGCGACATGGCAGCAACTGCCTTTGGCGGCGACGCCGCAAACCTTGTTGTTCTTTGCTTTCTTCGCCGCTTTTGCGGTCAAAGTGCCCATGTGGCCAGTGCATACTTGGTTGCCGGATGTGCACGTTGAAGCCCCCACGGGTGGCTCTGCGGTGTTGGCGGCCATCATGCTGAAGCTGGGTGCCTATGGGTTTTTGCGTTTCTCGCTGCCCATCGCGCCCGATGCTGCGCACGAATGGGCGTGGCTGATGCTGACCTTGTCTGTCATTGCGGTGGTTTATGTCGGCTTGGTGGCCATTGTTCAGCAAGACATGAAGAAGCTGGTGGCCTATTCATCCGTGGCGCACATGGGGTTTGTGACCTTGGGGTTTTTCATCTTCAGTGAATTGGGTGTGAGTGGCGCGATTGTGCAAATGATTGCGCACGGGTTTGTGTCTGCGGCCATGTTTTTGTGCATTGGTGTGCTGTACGACCGCGTGCATTCGCGTGAGATCGCCAGTTACGGTGGCGTGGTCAACCGGATGCCCAAATTTGCTGCGTTTGCCGTGTTGTTTGCCATGGCCAATTGCGGTCTGCCCGGCACAGCGGGTTTTGTCGGCGAGTGGATGGTCATTTTGGCGGCTGTCAAGTTCAATTTCTGGCTGGGTCTGTTGGCTGCCTCGGCATTGATTTTTGGCGCGGCTTACACCTTGTGGATGGTCAAGCGCGTTTACCTGGGCCCTGTGGTGAATCAGGATGTTGAGGCCTTGCAGGACATCAATGCCCGTGAATTTTTGATGCTCGGTTTGTTGGCTGCGGCGGTGCTGTGGATGGGTATCTACCCCAAACCTTTCACAGATGTGATGCATGTTTCCGTCAGTGAATTGCTTGAGCATGTGGCTTTGAGCAAATTGCCCTTATGAATGACACGATCAACTGCCTAGGAAGTCAACCATGATGAACAGTGTCAATTGGATGACCGCATTGCCAGAAATATGTTTGTTATCGATGGCGTGTGTCATCACGTTGGTGGATCTGTGGGTAACCAGCAAAGACCGCACGCTGACTTATGTGTTGACTTTGCTGACCTTGCTTGCTGTTGCAGTGATGTACGCCATGAACGCCAGCACAGGCCAGACACTCTACGGGTTTGGACAAATGGTGGTGTCAGATGCCATGGGGAATTGGTTGAAATGTTTCGCCACCTTGGCTGTCATGGTGACATTGGTGTACAGCCGTCCCTATGCGTCTGACCGCAAAATGTTGGTAGGCGGGGAATTGTTTTTGCTAAGCATGTTCTCTTTGCTGGGCATGTCTGTCATGATTTCAGGCAACCATTTTTTGGTCATCTACCTCGGCTTGGAGTTGTTGACCTTGTCTAGTTATGCCTTGGTGGCTTTGCGCAGAGACAATGGCAATGCCACCGAAGCTGCCATGAAATATTTTGTTTTGGGTGCTTTGGCCAGTGGCTTCTTGCTTTATGGTTTGTCGATGATGTACGGCGCCACGGGCTCTTTGGAGTTATCAAGCGTGTTTCAGGCCATTTCCAGTGGCCATATCAAACACCAAGTGCTGGTTCTCGGCGTGGTGTTCGTGGTCTGCGGCATCGCCTTCAAATTGGGGGCGGCGCCTTTTCACATGTGGGTGCCGGACATTTACCAAGGTGCACCGACCGCGGTGACCTTGATGATTGCTGCTGCGCCCAAGTTGGCAGCCTTTGCCATGATGATGCGATTGTTGGTTGATGGCATGTTGCCACTCGCCATTGATTGGCAACAAATGATGATGGTGCTGGCCGTGCTGTCCTTGTTGATTGGCAATTTGTCTGCGATTGCACAAACCAATTTGAAGCGCATGCTGGCTTTTTCCACCATTGCCCAAATGGGTTTTGTGCTGATTGGCATGTTGTCTGGTGTCAACCAAGGCAATACCTTGTCAGCGGCCAATGCCTACAGCTCGGCCATGTTCTACATGATCAGCTATGTGCTCACCACCTTGGGCGTGTTCGGTGTGATTTTGTTGCTCGCGCGAGAGGGGTTTGAGAGCGAAGAAATTTCGGACCTGGCCGGACTCAACCAGCGCAGTCCCTTGTTCGCTGGGGTGATGGCGGTGTGTTTATTCTCATTGGCTGGTGTGCCGCCCCTGGTCGGCTTTTTTGCCAAGCTGTCCGTGCTGCAAGCGTTGCTAGCGTCTGAACAACTCAGTTCGTTGGTGTTGGCTGTGTTCGCGGTCTTGATGTCTTTGGTGGGTGCGTTTTACTATTTGCGTGTCATCAAGGTGATGTATTTCGACCCACCTTTGACCGCGACCACGGTGTCATCACAAAGCCATGTCAAGGTTGTGCTGGCGGCCAACGGTGGTTTGGTGCTGTTGCTGGGTGTATTGCCGGGGGGATTGATGTCCTTGTGCGCAGTGGCGGTTGTTCAGGCTTTGGGCACCTGAAACGCCTGTCTTTGACATAATGCGCCCATGAAAGTGCTCAATCTTCAATGTCAACACCAGCATCAATTTGAGGGCTGGTTTGCCTCTGAGGACGATTACCAGACGCAGCGTGCGCGTGATTTGGTGGAGTGCCCGGTGTGCGGCGACAACACCATTCAAAAGTTACTCAGTGCGCCACGCTTGAATTTGCTGACTTCCCGTCTTGAGCCCCAGCCGATTCAGACCGAGCCAGTTGCTGCCAGCCATGATCTTGTGCCCATGGCGGATGCTGCGCCTGTGCCGATGCCGCATGAGGCGCAATTGGCTTGGTTAAAGATGGTCCAGCATGTGATGGCCAACACAGAAGATGTGGGAAATGGCTTTGCAGAAGAAGCCCGCAAAATGCACTATGGTGAGACCGAAGAGCGCAACATCCGCGGTCAGGTTTCGTTAGAAGAAACCCATTCATTGTTGGAAGAAGGCATACCTGTCATGCCATTACCCTTGCCAGCCGCGCTCAAAGGCTCTGTTCACTGAACCCCAAGCATCAGTTAACAGGGGCGACTGCCCCGATGAACCTCACTTGTTTTTCAATTTCCCGCGTGGCGCCACGAAGGTCACTGGCGCACTCGGTCTGTCTCCCGGCACGATCACTTTGGGAGGTGAGGTGTCCTTTTTGGGTTTCTTGGTCATTTTGTGACTGCGCTGTTCGCCTTTGGCCATGAGATTCTCCGGTGGGTGTTGCGGTGGGGTAGCGCAAAGCAGCAATGGTCTACTTCACTTCGGTGACAAATTCGCTGCGCGGGCGGCGCACTTTGACCAGTGGCTCTAACCAGTCTTGACCACTGAGCCGATAACCCAAAGGCATGAGGGCCACACTGCGTAACCCACGCGCTGAAAGATGCAAAATTTCATCGACAGCAGCTGGCTGAAACCCCTCCATGGGTGTGCTGTCTACCTGTTCAAACGCGGCGGCGATCAGGCTGGCACCCAGTCCAATATAAGCTTGTCTGGCAGCGTGTTCAAAATTGACTTGTGCCTCACGCGCGGGGTAATTTTTTAGCAGCATGTTGCGGTAATTTTCCCAGCCTTCGTTGGTACCGCCACGTGCATTGACGTGCAGATCAAACATGTGGTTGATGCGGTCAGCGGTGTAGTTGTCCCAAGCCGCGAACACCAACAGCTGCGAGCCTTCTGTGATTTGCGCTTGGTCATTGGCTGCAGCGCGGATGCGGGCGCGCACCTCGGGGTTGCTCACCACAATGATTTCATAGGGATGCAGGCCGCTGGAGCTGGGAGCCAATCGGGCGGCTTCCACAATCCGGTCCACCTTGTCTTGCGGCACCGTTTTGCTGGCGTCCATTTTTTTGGTGGCATAGCGCCATTGCAATTGTTCAATCAGTTGTGACATGCGGTTCCTTGTTTGCAATGATTATCGCCTCAGCCCCTGGCCAGGGTGACCCCGCCGTCCACCACCAAGGTGTGTCCCACCACGTAGTCGCTGGCGGCACTTGAAAGATAGATGGCTGCAGCGGCCATGTCTTCATCACGGCCAATGCGTTGAGCGGGAATTCTTTCAGCCGTGGCCTCCTCGTGG
>CANGZG010000101.1 GCA_947458415.1 Comamonadaceae bacterium
AAAAAATCATTGGCATGGAGATCATCCGCAACCTGACACGTGAAGGCAAAGAAAACGATTTCTTGTGGGCAGGCAAGGGCACGATCCTCGACCCGAACAATGGCAAGGTGTACACCGTGAAGATAAAGCCTATCGAAGGTGGCAAGCGTCTTCAGGTACGCGGTTACATTGGTGTGTTCTACCGAACCCAATTGTGGGTTCGCGTGGAGTAAACGTGTTGTTCACTTGAATGGGATGGACCGATGACTTCTGTACTGCATAACCAAGAACACGGCGTATTGACGTTGACCCTGAACCGGGTGGATAAAAAAAACGCATTGACCGCAGACATGTATGCGTCGCTGGCAGACCATTTGACGCAGGCGCAAACCGCTGACGATGTGCGGGTGGTGTTGCTGCAAGGGCATGAAACCGTGTTCAGCGCGGGCAACGACATCGCCGATTTTTTGCAACAGCCACCTGCCGACACGAATTCACCGGTGTCGCGGTTTTTGCGGGGCATCGCGGTCTTCCCCAAGCCCTTGTTGGCCTCGGTATGCGGGCCGGCGGTGGGTGTGGGTACCACCATGTTGTTTCATTGTGATTTGGTGTATGCCGGAGACAACGCGGCCTTTTCCATGCCGTTTGTCAATTTAGGTCTGTGTCCGGAAGCTGCGTCCAGTTTGTTGGCGGTGCAACTCATGGGGTATCAACGTGCCGCTGAAGCCTTGCTGATGGGCGAACCTTTCATGGTGGAGTCTGCGTTGGAATTCGGTTTGATCAGCCGTGTGTTGCCGCCCGCAGAAGTCAATGCGTATGCGCAGCGTCAAGCGCAAAAAATGGCTGCCAAACCGTTGGCGTCGTTGATCGAAACCAAACGTTTGATGAAGCAGGGCAAAACCCCTGCCGTGTTGGCGCAAATGGACGAAGAATCGGCGGTGTTCGCTCGCATGCTCAAAGAACCTGCGGCTGTCGAGGCATTCAGCGCCTTCATGGAAAAACGCAAACCAGTGTTTAATTGATGGGTGGCTTGACCGTATTCAAGCGTCTTTTCGTTCGATGGGGCGGGGTTTACCGTTCGCATCGATGGCCACATAGGTCACATTCGCTTCGGTGACTTTCAAGTAAGTGCCTTGCATGCTGAAGCGCTCAGCGAACACTTCAACTTTCACCGTGATCGAGGTGTTGCCGATGCGGGTGACTGAACTGAAGAAGCTCAAAATGTCGCCCACTTTGACCGGTTGCTTGAAAATGAATTCGTTGACCGCCACGGTAGCGATGCGGCCATTCACATAGCGCGCCGGCAACACCGCGCCAGCCAAGTCCACTTGCGCCATCACCCAACCGCCAAAAATGTCGCCGCTTTGGTTGCAGTCGGCAGGCATGGGAATGACTTTGAGCACCAGTTCGGCATCCTGAGGCAGGCTGCTGACGGTGTGGCGGGCGTCCTTGGTTGATGTCACAGGCACAATCCAGGTTGTTGTTTAACCTGTATTGTGCCTTTATGCGTCCTCACGCTGCCCCGACCCCCGCCTTGCCTGTCTCTGGCGCACCCCAACCGACCGTGTCGGACTGGGCGACCTTGAAGCGTTTGTTGCCTTACCTGTGGGCATACAAATGGCGGGTGATGGCTGCGCTGTCGTTCATGGTGTGTGCCAAGTTCGCCAACGTGGGCGTGCCCTTGTTGCTCAAGGAATTGATCGACACCTTGACACCGCAACCCACCGGCGCGCAAATCGCGTTGGTGGTTCCTTTGGCATTGTTGGTTGGCTATGGTTTGTTGCGTTTGTCGGTGTCCGCGTTCACCGAGTTGCGCGAATTGGTGTTCGCCGCTGCCACCCAAGGCGCAGCCCGCAAAATTGCGTTGCAAACCTTTGAACATTTGCACCATCTGAGTTTGCGCTTTCATTTGGAGCGACAAACCGGCGGCATGAGTCGCGACATTGAACGTGGCGTGCGAGGCATCGAATCACTGATTGCCTATTCTCTCTACAGCATCGTGCCGACATTGATTGAAGTGGTGCTGGTGTTGAGCATTTTGGGCGTTAAGTTTGACAAGTGGTATGCCATCATCACTTTGCTGGCGCTGGCCATGTACATTTATTTCACGGTGACCGTCACCGAATGGCGCACTCAGTTTCGCAAGCAGGTGAATGAATTGGATTCGGGTGCGCACACGCGGGCCATCGATTCGTTGTTGAACTATGAAACAGTGAAATACTTTGGCAATGAAGCCTTTGAAGCCGCACGCTATGACGAAAGCCTGAACAAACTCAGGCAGGCGCGAATCAAAGCACAACATTCGTTGAGCGCGCTCAACATCGGTCAGCAATTGATCATTGCGGTGGCATTGGTCGCGATGTTGTGGCGTGCCACAGAAGGCGTGGTGCAAGGGCACATGAGCTTGGGCGACTTGGTCATGATCAATGCTTTCATGATTCAGTTATACATACCGCTCAATTTTTTGGGCGTGATTTACCGTGAAATCAAACAAAGCCTGACCGACTTGGACTGCATGTTCAGCCTGTTGGAAAAGAACCGTGAAGTCGCTGATGTGCCAACGGCCGTGGCATTGCAACTGGCGCGCTCGCCTGAGGTGCGTTTTGAGCAAGTGCATTTCGCGTACGAACCCAAGCGACCGATTCTGCATGGCATCAGCTTGACCATTCCGGCGGGCAAGACCGTGGCTGTGGTGGGCCCATCGGGTTCAGGCAAATCCACATTGGCGCGTTTGCTGTTTCGTTTTTACGATGTGCAACAAGGTGCGATACGCATCGATGGCCATGAGTTGCGGCAACTCACCCAAGACAGTGTGCGGCAAGCGATTGGCATCGTGCCGCAAGACACCGTTTTGTTCAATGACACCGTGTACTACAACATCGCATATGGCCATACACGGGCGAGCCGTGCCGAGGTGGAAGAGGCGGCCAAATCAGCGCGCATCCATGATTTCATTTCGTCAACACCACTGGGTTACGACACCATGGTCGGGGAACGCGGTCTCAAATTGTCTGGCGGTGAAAAACAACGGGTTGCGATTGCGCGCACGTTGCTCAAGAACCCGTCGATTTTGATTTTTGATGAAGCCACCTCCGCATTGGACAGCAGCAATGAGCGGGCCATTCAAGCTGAGTTGCGCGAAGCTGCGCAGAACAAAACCACGCTGGTGATTGCACACCGCTTGTCGACCGTGGTGGATGCCCACGAAATCCTGGTGCTGGACGCGGGCCACATTGTGGAGCGCGGAACGCATGCGCAGTTGTTGCAAGCGAATGGCCGTTATGCGCAAATGTGGGCCTTGCAGCAAAGCCAAGAAAATGTCGATTAAGGCAAGTCGTTGTCTTGCGGCGGGTCATTTTTTTCGGCCGGTCCGATTTTCCCCAATCTGGCTTTGAGCGACTGTGGTTCACCGGTGATGATGGCCGAGTACATGGTGGCGTTGCTCAATACTTTTTTCACGTAATCACGTGTTTCAGTGAAGGGGATGCATTCCGTCCAAATCGCCCCTTCCAACACGGGTCCGTTGCGCCATTTCCGGGGACGGCTCGGGCCTGCGTTGTAAGCAGCGGCAGCCATGGGCATGGAGCCTTGGAAATTGTCCAACACCAATTTCAAATAACCGGTGCCGATGGCGATGTTGGTGTCCCGTTGGTTGAGTTGATCGGGTTGAAAATTTTTCAAGCCGATTTTTTTGGCGGTCCATTTGGCTGTGCGCGGCATGACTTGCATCAAACCGCTGGCGCCGACGCTGGAGCGCGCATTGATGATGAATCGACTCTCTTGGCGAATCAGCCCGTAAACATATGCAGGGTCAAGGTTGATTTCGCGCGTGCGAGTCAGCACGTCGTCTTTGAACGGCATCGGGTAGCGGTGGTTGGTGTCGAATTGCACAGCACGTTCGCTGCTGCTGATACAACGATCCCACATTTCCAATTCGCAAGCCCATTGCGCCACGGCAAGTCTTTCGCGGTCAGTCAGTCGTCCGCGTCTGCCTTGTGAATCGACCAAGCCTGTGGTGTAGTTCCATTCACGCACCCCGTCTTGCCTGATGCCAATGCGAATTGCGTGCACCGCGCGTTGCAATCCCGGGTTGGATTTCACGGCTTCCAATTCAGCGGCGGTTGGTGGTGCGGGGCGGGCAGGCAACGTGATTTTTTGCCCCAGTTCTTCCAAGGCCAGTTGCTCGTAAAAGCCTTGGTGACCGGCAATGCTTTGCAGCGCCAACAAGGCCTGCGGCATGGCGGTGGTGGATAAAGGCTGTTTGGCGATCAACGCGCGGGCGCGCCAGTACACCCACGCGGGGTCTTTTTGTGCGGATGGGCCCATGGCTTCAATCGCCGCTTCAACCATGGACCAACGCGGCACACCTTGGGCTCGCAGTGCTGCCCGAACCATCCATGCCAACAAATCATCGCTCAGCCCTTGACCCGTGCCAGCAGATTGGAAATGCTCCACCGCCTTGCTGTCAAAGTCCATGGCGGCTTGTTTGCCAATGACAGCCCACAGCCAGTGCAGTTGTTCAGTGGTGAGTTGCTTTGCCAATGAATGGCTTTGGATGAACTTGATCGCAGCGGCATGGTCATTGGCAGCGAGTTTCACCAAAGCCAGCGTGATCCATTCCGGGGTTTCTTTGCCCAGCGAAGTGACACGTTGTTGCAAGAAGCGCTGAGGGTTGGCCATCAGTTCATCGAGCTTGGCCATGCTCTCGCCTGACACCATGCGCAACGCGTCTCTGGCGGGCGGTTTGCGGTTGATTTCAACCATGCTGCGGGCTTTGCGCCAAGCGTCCAGCGCATTGACCCGCTTGGCCAACAACAATTCTTCAAACGCATGGGTGCAGCCTTCGTCGGCATTTCGCAAGCCCAACCAAGTTCTGCGGATCTGCTCTTCTTGCGCCGCTGTGCCTTCAAATTTTTTCTGGCTGCTGATCAACCAGTTGGCGTAGCACTCCACATCCTTGTCGTCGTGCATGCGGTAAAGCGCGTATTCACGTTGGAACAGGTTCCATTCTTGGCGCTGCGCCAAAACCAGCAACCAGTCGTTGCGTAACCGGTCTTCTTGGTAGGTGCCTGCGTATTTGTTTAAAAACTCTTTGACTTCACCGTCGCTGGCATCCCCGAGCCGAACACGCAGCTCCCAATAGGCGGCCCAAGGTTCAAGGACGTGGCCTTTGGCTTGAGGCAGGAGTTGGGTCAGTTTGCGCCTGTCGTTGTGGGCGTAGGCGTTGGACATGTCGATCACGATTTGATCGACTCTGTCGGGTGAAGCGCTCAGTGTGGTGGCGTAAACGGGTTGCAGACAAGCGAGGAGCAGGCTGCCCGCCACACTGGTGCAGAGGCGACGGATCACAAACAAGGACATGACACAATGAATACACCTGACATAAGGGGTGCATTCTCCCATGGACAAAAAAGCCCTTCGCAAACAATTGATTCAAGAGCGACTTGACATGCCTGATCGCGCGCAACGTGCCGACCTGTTGCAACGCGTCATGCGTATTTGGTTGTTCGATCGCAAAGAGACTGTGATCGGTGCTTACTGGCCGATCAAAGGCGAGTTTGACCCCTTGCCGGCGTTGCACCGATGGAAAGAAGACGGCGAATTGCTGGACGACCCGGTGCTGCGGCGCATCGGTCTGCCCGTGGTGGACAAAATCACCAAAACCTTGACATTTCACGCTTGGTACCCCGGTTGCGACATGGAAGAAGACGCCTACCAAATCCCCAAGCCCAAGGACACCGAAGTGGTCGTGCCGACCTTGTTGTTTGTGCCGTGCGTGGGCTATGGGCCAGGCGGTTACCGGCTCGGCTATGGCGGTGGTTTTTACGACCGCACGTTGGCCCAATTGCAACCATCACCGTTCACGGTGGGTTTGGGTTTTACCAATGGCTTCATCGAGGACATGGCGCCCGAACCCCATGATGTGCCTTTGGATGCCCTGCTGAATGAAAACGGGGTGGTTTGGCCTACCCATTTCTCTTGAGTCTGCCCCACCGCATGATTTGCT
This sequence comes from Comamonadaceae bacterium, assembly GCA_947458415.1. Taxonomy (GTDB): domain Bacteria; phylum Pseudomonadota; class Gammaproteobacteria; order Burkholderiales; family Burkholderiaceae_C; genus Limnohabitans. Next base: position 5,987 of record CANGZG010000101.1, read on the forward strand.
TATGATGCAAGCATCAACTTCCATGCAGGTGTGTCATGTCCAAAGCGTTTGCCAGTCAAAGCGATTTAAGCGATAAAAACATCAGTTTCACGCAGCTCAGTGAGCATTGCTGGGCTTACACCGCCGAAGGTGACCCGAATTCCGGCGTGATCATCGGGGACAAATACATACTGGTGAGTGACACCACAGCGACCCCGTTGATGGCGCAAGATTTGATTGCCCGCATTCGCCAAGTCAGCGACAAGCCCATCAAATACGTGCTGTTGACCCACTACCACGCCGTGCGAGTGTTAGGTGCCAGCGCTTACGTGGCCGAAGGCGCCACAGAAATCATCGCCAGCAAAGGCACATACGATTTGATCGTTGAACGCGGCGCACAAGACATGCAAAGCGAAATGGACCGCTTCCCGCGTTTGTTCAGAGGCGCTGAAAGCGTGCCCGGCCTGACCTGGCCAACCGTGGTGTTTGGCGATGGCACGCCCGGCAGACAAGGCAGCATTACCTTGGATTTGGGAGGTGTCAAAGTCGAGATGTGGCATCCCGGCGCAGGACACACGCGCGGCGACACGATAGCTTGGGTGGCGTCAGAACAAGTCCTCTTCAGTGGCGACTTGGTTGAATACGAGGCGGGCGTCTACACCGGTGACGCGCATTTGGCCGAATGGCCGGCCACCTTGGAAGCACTGCGAGCTTTGGGCGCCGAGGCGATTGTCCCGGGGCGGGGTGAAGCCATGTTGGGCAATGCCAATGTCAACAAATCACTGGACTACACCCAGCGTTGGGTGGAAACCTTGTTTGATTGCGGCAAACAAGCTGTCGCGCAAAACCTCGATTTGAAAGCGGCCATGGCCTTGACCCGCCAGCACATGGACCCGGTGTTTGGCAAGGTGTTCATTTACGAACATTGTTTGCCGTTTGACGTCAGCCGAGCCTATGACGAAGCCAAGGGCATCAAACACCCGCGCATTTGGACCGCGGAGCGGGACAAAGAAATGTGGGCGGCCTTGCAAGCCTGATGGGGCTCACGACTTTTTGCGCATCAATGTCCGCACGTCGTCTTCGTAACCTTTGAGCACTTTCACCGCGCGGGCGCGTTGCTCTGGCGTGGTGGTGTTGTGCAGTTGTGCCGAGGCTTCGCAATTGCTTCGTTTGCGTTTTTTCAGGTAGGCCGCGTAGTCCGGGTCTGCGCTGTGCAAACTGCTTTGCAACCATTGGCGCACCCAAACGCGCGCTTCCTCGGCGCTGGGGCGGCTTTGCACAATCCGCGTGTGCATGGCCAGACTTTCTCGTTGCTGACGCTCTCTTTCAGCATACGTGCGCTCTGCCTCATAGCCAGAGTTTTGCGCGAGCTGGCGCAACAATTTTTTCTGTGGCGGACTCATTCGACCATAAAAACGTTCAGCGTTTGCCAGACCCTTGTCAGTTTGCGCATCCAATTGGGCTTCAGCCGACGCGTCCAATTTCCACTCTTTGCGGTAGTCTTTCAAATCCTCTTGGTATTTCTTTTTCAAGGTTTGCAGTTGTGCGTTGGTCAAGGTCAATGACAGGCGCGTCAGCGGTTCTTCAAATTGCTCGATCAGCGGGTCCAGGCTGTCTGTGATCGATTGGGCCAAACTGCACACTTGTTCGGGTGTGATGTCTTCGGGCGCCAACTTTTGCATGGCTTTGAGCCAGTCGGCATACAAGGGCAACTGTGTTTGGCGATGCCAGTCCAGCACAGATTGCAAATCGGCCAAGGTTTGTTTTTCTTGGGCAGCGTTCAAATCCACATGCGGGTTGATCCACAAGAACATCAGCAAATTTGGCGCGTTGTTGTAGCCTGAAACCATCAAACTGCAACCTGACAAAGACAAGCACGCACTTAAAAAAAAGAGTTTGGCTACCCGCCAACCCTGGGAGAAATGCTGATTCATAATCGCTGTCACAGAGGAAACCCAATACATGTCAAACATTGATGTGGTCATCATGGCGGCGGGCAAAGGTACCCGCATGCACAGCAGTATGCCTAAAGTGCTTCACCGTTTAGGGGGAAGGGCTTTGTTGCAGCATGTGATTGAGACGGCAAAACAGATTCACGCCAGACGGGTGCTGGTCATCACGGGTCATGGGGCCGAGCAAGTCGAAGCGGTGCTGGCCCAACAAACGGCGATCCAGACGGTTCGGCAAATCCCCCAACTGGGCACCGGGCATGCCATGCAGCAAGCGGCGCCACTGCTGCAAGACGATGGCGTCACTCTGGTGTTGTCAGGCGATGTGCCCTTGATTCAAGCCGACACGTTGCAGGCCTTGCTGACGCTGTGCGGCGGCCAAGCGTTGGCGTTGTTGAGTTTGAACACTCCTCAGCCCCAAGGCTATGGACGCATTGTTCGCAATGCACAACAACAAGTCACCGCCATTGTGGAAGACAAAGATGCAACGGATGAACAACGCCGCATCCAAGAAATTTACAGCGGCACCATGGCAGTGCCGACCCGTTTGTTGCGCGCTTGGTTGGCGCGCTTGGACAACCGCAATGCACAAGGCGAGTTTTATTTGACCGATGTGGTGAAGTTTGCGGTGGCCGATGGCTGTGAAGTCAAAGCGCATTGCATAGACCAAGCCTGGCAGGTGGAAGGCGTGAACACGCCAGTGCAATTGGCGGCGTTAGAGCGGGCTTATCAGCAACACCAAGCCCAGCGTTTGATGCAACAAGGCGTGCGTTTGGCAGACCCTTCGCGTTTGGATGTGCGGGGTGAATTGGTGTGCGGTTCGGATGTGGAAATCGATGTCAACTGTGTGTTTGAAGGCAAGGTGCATTTGGGCGAG
>CANGZG010000102.1 GCA_947458415.1 Comamonadaceae bacterium
TGTGCTTTGCGGCATTGATGATGGCTGGTTTGGACGGCATCGAAAACAAAATCCACCCCGGCGAAGCCGCCACCAAAGACCTCTACCACTTGCCACCCGAGGAAGATGCATTGGTGCCCACCGTGTGTCACAGCTTGGACCAAGCCTTGGACTATTTGGACAAGGGCCGCGGCTTCTTGACCAAAGGCGGCGTGTTCACCGACAGCATGATCGATGCGTACATCGAACTCAAAATGCAAGAAGTCACACGTTTTCGCATGGCCACCCATCCGGTGGAATTCGACATGTACTACTCACTCTGAGCGCAGACATTCGGGTCAATCACCGGTTGCAAAACCGGTGAAGCGGGGCGGCCTAGTGCCGCCTTTTTTCATGGTGCCAAGGAGGGTATCGAGATGAACAAGCCACTTTATGTTGTTTGCATGTTGGCAAGTTTGTGCGTTTCACCAGTGGGGGCACAAGACCCGGCCTACCCGGTATGGCGTTGCGGACACGAGTTCACCAACCAACCTCGGCCCGGACAAAACTGTCAGGTGGTCGAGTTGCCCTCCGAGATCATCATGACCGCGCCACGCAAACGCCCCAATCTGGAGAAGCCTGACCAAACGCCGCCGGTGCTGGTCATGCCACGCGTGGACCTCGGTGACCAACGCCAGCGCCAAAGCGTTGCCAAAAGTATCTTGAACGATGAATTGATGAAAACACAAACTCGTTGCCAACAGTTGCCCGCCAACAGCACCGAGCTGGTGCGTTGCCGCACCGATGAAGCCGCCTTGCGCCGTGAATTGGCGCGCACGCCCTGAGTTGGAACACCCAATGCCTGACCGCCGATTCCAAGCATTCGATTTGTTGGCCACGCTGGTGTTGGTGGTGCAGTCGGACAACCGCGTGTTGTTTGCCAATGCATCGTTCGAAGATGTCATGGGTTTGTCTCGGCGCACTTTGCAGGGGGCAGATGTGCCGGCCTTGTTTGTGGACGAAACCGCCATCGCGCAATCGCTTGATGGCGCACGCCGGCACGATTTCGCGGCCTTGCGTTTTGATGCCCAACTCAAGCGGCAAGGGACAGAACCCTTTGCGGTGCATGTGGTGGTGGCTGCCACCGAGGACCCGAGTGAGGTGTTGATTGAATTGCTGCCGCAAGAGACGCAAAGCCGCCAAGACCGCGAGGAGCGGCAACTGGAACACGCACAGGCCAACAAAGAGCTGATTCGCAATTTGGCGCACGAAATCAAAAACCCCTTGGGCGGCATCCGGGGCGCGGCGCAACTGCTGCAACTCGAACTGGACTCGCGCGACCTGACCGAATACACGCAAGTCATTGTGCGTGAGGCCGATCGATTGCAAACCTTGGTTGACCGTTTGCTGGCGCCGCACCGGCGCCCGCATGTCGTGGGCAATGTGAACATCCACGAGGTGTGCGAGCGGGTGCGTACTTTGATACTCGCTGAATTTCCCAAAGGCTTGTCAGTGCAACGTGACTATGACATTTCATTGCCCGAATTTCGCGGCGACATGGAGCAACTGATTCAAGCTGTGCTCAATATCGCGCACAACGCGGCGCAAGCGTTGACCGAGCGCATCCAAGCTGGCGACGCAAAAATTGTTTTGTGTACCCGCATAGCCCGTCAAATCACGCTGGCCAAACAACGCCACCGGTTGGCACTGGAATTGCATGTCATGGACAACGGTCCTGGCATCCCGCACGACATCAGAGAACGCTTGTTTCACCCGTTGGTGTCAGGGCGGGATGGCGGTTCAGGTTTGGGTTTGAACTTGGCTCAAACCTTTGTTCAGCAGCACCAAGGAGTGATTGAGTGTGACAGTCAACCGGGGCAGACGGATTTCAAATTGTTGATCCCGCTGCCTTGATCGCGCAACGCCAATGCCACCAACATGAGACAACAGGTGAAGTGAATTTATGAAACCCATTTGGATTGTGGACGACGACCAATCGATTCGCTTCGTGCTTGAAAAAGCATTGATGCGAGAAAACCTGCCCACCCGCAGCTTCACGCATCCGCGCGAAGTGCTTCAGGCCTTGAATCACCTCAGTCCTGAGGACAGCCCACAGGTGCTGGTCAGCGACATTCGCATGCCCGGTGGTTCGGGCTTGGATTTGTTGGCCCAAGTCAAAGAACGCATGCCTGGCTTGCCCGTCATCATCATGACGGCTTACTCTGATTTGGACAGCGCCGTCTCCGCGTTTCAAGGGGGTGCATTCGAGTACCTGCCCAAACCCTTTGATTTGACCAAAGCCATTGAATTGATACGCCGTGCGTTGGAAGAAAGCCAACGTGAAGCAGTCAGTGCAGTGGATGTGGACAGCACGCCCGAAATGTTGGGCCAAGCCCCGGCCATGCAAGATGTGTTTCGTGCGATTGGGCGTTTGAGCCAAAGCAATGTCACGGTGATGATCACCGGCGAATCAGGCTCCGGCAAAGAGTTGGTTGCCCGTGCATTGCACAAGCATTCACAACGTGCTGCGGGTCCGTTTGTGGCCATCAACACGGCGGCGATCCCCAAGGACTTGCTTGAAAGCGAATTGTTTGGTCATGAACGCGGGGCGTTCACAGGGGCACAAAGCATGCGTCGCGGTCGCTTTGAACAAGCCGACGGCGGCACCTTGTTTCTCGATGAAATCGGCGACATGAAATTCGACTTGCAAACCCGCTTGTTGCGCGTGCTCAGCGACGGCAGTTTTTATCGGGTCGGTGGTCACAGTGCGATCAAAACCAATGTGCGAGTGATTGCCGCCACGCACCAAAATTTAGAGCAACGCGTGGCCGAAGGCGCGTTTCGCGAAGACTTGTTTCATCGGTTGAATGTGATTCGTTTGCGCTTGCCGCCACTGCGTGAGCGGCGGGAAGACATTCCTGTGTTGACGCGACATTTTTTGCAACAAAGTGCGCAGCAACTCGGTGTTGAAGCCAAGCGGATTTCCGAATCCGCCATCCATTTGCTTCAGGAATTTTCGTTTCCGGGCAATGTGCGGCAGTTGGAAAACATTTGCCATTGGTTGACCGTCATGGCACCAGCCCAAGCGATTGAGCCCAAGGATTTGCCTCCTGAAGTGCTGGCGCCCACCATCAGTTCATCGGTGCAAACACCGTCGGCGGCGGTACTGGCCAGTGGTTCGCCAGAGCAGGCCAGCGCGCATGACGCTGCACCCGTGGTCAACGGCACGCATGCACCTTCGACCTTGAAACCCTTGGTGCTCAATATGCCCGGGGAAGATTGGCAAAGCGGATTGGAAGCTCAGGCCATGGCGCTGCTGGTGAATGGCAACACCGATGTGTGGGATGAATTGACCAAACGATTCGAAGCCACCTTGATACAAACGGCGCTGGCGCATACACGCGGCAGGCGAATCGACGCCGCCAACAAATTGGGCATCGGCCGCAACACCATCACGCGCAAAATTCAGGAACTCGGTTTGGAGTGAGTGGCTTCAAAGTGAAAGACTGACAACCACAGGCGTATGGTCGCTCGGGCGCTCGTTTTTGCGCGGTGCCTTGTCAATCTCGCAAGCCGTCACGATGGGTTTCAATCCGTTGGAAACCAAGATGTGGTCGATGCGCAAGCCTCGGTTTCTGCGAAAGGCAAATTCACGGTAATCCCACCACGAATAACTTTTGTCAGCTTGCTCAAACATTCTGAAAGCGTCCACCATGCCTAGGTCGATCAATTGTTGAAAATGAGCGCGCTCTTCGTCAGTACAGTGGATCGTGCCAGCCAGAGCCACAGGGTCCCACACATCACGGTCGTCGACCGTGATGTTGAAGTCACCCATCAGCACCAGTTTGTCGAAGCGGGTTAATTCGTCTTGCAGCCATTGGTGAAGGGCAGTTAACCAAGCCATTTTGTATACAAATTTGTCGCTGTCTGGCGCTTGCCCGTTGGGGAAATATGCGCCAACCACGCGAACACCATTGACCGTGCCCGTGATGACGCGGGCCATGTCGTCAGCAAATCCGGGGATGTTGTGCACCACGTCAGTGATCGGGTGTTTGGCAATCAGCGCAACACCGTTATAGGTTTTCTGGCCGAAAAAAGCCACCTGATAACCAGCGGCTTCCATCTCTGCGCGGGGAAATTTGTCGTCCGTGGTTTTGGTTTCTTGCAGCGCCAGCACATCAATCGCGTGTTCACCTGCATGAGCGTTCAACCAGTCCAATACCTGTGGCAAACGCACGGTGAGAGAGTTGACGTTCCAAGTGGCGAGGCGCATGGCGTGGGGTTCCTTGATCGGTCTATTGAAAAGTCAGGCATTGTTCGTGCAGCGTCGAATCAATTCAACTGGTTTTGATGCCTAATTTGGTCAGCAAGGCTTGGTCGCGTTGCCAATCCGGGTTGCCAGTGGTCAAGAGTTTGTCGCCATAAAAAATGGAATTGGCACCTGCCATGAAGCACAGCGCTTGGATGGCTTCGCCCATTTGCTGGCGGCCAGCAGACAAACGCACGCGGGCTTTGGGCATGGTGATTCGTGCCACGGCGATGGTGCGCACAAATTCCAGCAGATCGAGGGTTTCAGTGCCGTGCAATGGTGTGCCTTCTACTTGCACCAAGTTGTTGATCGGCACCGACTCAGGGTAGGGCAGCAAATTGGCCAGTTGATGAACCAATCCTGCTCGTTGCTCGCGGCTTTCACCCATGCCGACGATGCCGCCGCTGCACACGTTCATGCCTGCACTGCGCACATGGGCGAGGGTGTCTAAGCGTGCTTGGTAATCGCGGGTGGTGATGATGTCGCCATAGAGTTCGGGCGCGGTGTCGAGGTTGTGGTTGTAATAGTCCAAGCCTGCCTCTTTCAACGTGCCTGCTTGTGACTCGCTCAACATCCCCAATGTGCAGCAAGCTTCCATGCCGAGGTCTTTCACCGCGTGAACCAGTTCAGCGACTTTTTCAATGTCACGGTCTTTGGGTTCGCGCCAAGCTGCGCCCATGCAAAAACGGCTGGCACCATTCTTTTTGGCTTCGAGCGCAGCTGCTTTGACTGCGTCGACATCCAGCATCTTGGTGGCTTCTACACCGGTGTCGTAATGCACTGACTGCGGGCAGTAGCCGCAGTCTTCGGGACAGCCACCGGTTTTGATGGACAACAGGGTAGAGAGTTGCACTTCGTTGGGGTTGAAGTGTTCGCGGTGAATCTCTTGTGCCTTGAACATCAAGTCGTTGAATGGCAAATTGAACAAATCTTCGATGGACTGTCGGCTCCAAACTTCAGTTGATGTGACCGAGGGCTTGAAAGGTTTGACGAAATGAACGGCTTGTGGGGTGACTGCGGTGGGCATGGGTATGTGAAGTAATGGATAAACACTCTGAATATAAAGTAATTGGGTAATTGGGGTCAGATACCAATTAAATTAAATTGGTATCTGACCCCAATTACCAGGCTGAGAACGCGCGGGATAATCTGCATGAATGGCAGTTCGATGCCAGTCAATCAAGAGGTTTATCTGAGCTCCTTATCTACCCAACTGGTGCAACGCAGTTTGCACAGTGTCTGGCACCCATGTACCCAAATGCAACACCACGAGACCGTGCCGCTGGTGGCGGTACGCAACGCCAGCGGGCCTTGGCTGTACGACCATGACGGTCACCGTTATTTGGATGCCATCAGTTCATGGTGGGTCAATCTGTTTGGTCACGCCAACCCGCGCATCAACGCGGCCTTGAAGCACCAACTCGACACCTTGGAACACGCCATGCTGGCAGGCTTCACCCACGAACCCGTGGTGGCTTTGTCCGAAAAACTCTCTGCGATGACCAGCGGCGTTTTGGGTCATTGTTTTTATGCGTCCGACGGCTCGTCGGCGGTTGAAATTGCGTTGAAGATGAGTTTTCACAGTTGGCGCAACCGGGGTTTGGGCGATAAAAAAGAATTTGTTTGTCTCAAAGGCGGTTACCACGGCGAAACAGTCGGCGCCCTGAGTGTGACCGATGTGCCTGTTTTTCGCGATGCCTATGACCCATTGCTCAAACCCGCGCATTGCCTGATGTCGCCGGACGCCAGACAGGCGAAGGACGGTGAAACCGCTGACCAAGTGGCACTGCGTGCCGCGCAGGCACTCGAAACACTGTTGCAAGCGCGTGCCGCACATATCAGCGCTGTCATCATCGAGCCTTTGGTGCAATGTGCCGGTGGCATGGCCATGCACAGTCCGCTCTATGTGCAAGAGGTGCGGCGTTTATGTACAGCGTTCAACGTGCATTTGATAGCCGACGAGATCGCCGTGGGCTGTGGTCGCACAGGCAAGTTTTTTGCCTGCGAGCATGCAAACATTTGGCCGGATTTTTTGTGCCTGTCCAAAGGCATCAGTGGCGGCTATTTGCCTTTGTCCTTGGTGATGACGCGCGACGAGGTGTACCAATCGTTTTACAGCGACAGCATGGCGCGCGGTTTTTTGCATTCACATTCGTACACCGGCAACCCGCTGGCTTGCCGCGCCGCACTGGCCACGTTACAAATTTTTGAAGAGGACGATGTGTTGGCGGGCAATTTGGTGCGAGCTGAAAAGTTGAGTCAAGCCCTCCAGCCATTGGCGACGCATTCACGGGTGAAGCATTTCAGGCAGCAAGGCATGGTGTGGGCGTTTGACGCGCAAGTGGATGACCCGCAATTGGCCGCTGCGTTTTCACGGCGGTTTTTCACCAGTGCCTTGGCCCACGAATTGCTGTTGCGTCCCATTGGTACCACGGTTTACCTGATGCCGCCTTACATTTTGAGCGACGCAGACACCGGTTTGCTGGCAGAGCGTTTGCAAACCGTGTTTGACGAGGTGATGCGCGCATGAGTTTCACGCCATTGATGACCTTGAAATCGCATTTGAATGCGATAGATACGCAAGGCTTGCGTCGTGTCAGACACAGCGTGGCGTCCGTGTGTCATCCGCATCTGGTGGTCGATGGGCAGCCGTTGTTGGCGTTCAACAGCAACGATTATTTAGGGCTTGCTTCACACCCAATGGTGATTGATGCCTTGAAAGAAGGTGCGTCACTGTATGGCGCAGGCAGCGGTGCATCCCACTTGATCAGCGGTCATTCACAAGCGCATGCGCGTTTGGAAGCATCGCTAGGCACGATCTTGTCACCGTTTTTACCGCGTGTGCGGGTGCTGTCGTTCAGTACCGGCTACATGGCAAACCTGGGTGTACTCTCTGCCATGGCGGACATGGCCAAAGGCGACATCACCTTTTTTTCAGATGCGCTTAACCATGCGTCTTTGATTGACGGCATGCGTTTGACGCGGCAACCCTGTCAGGTGTATGCGCATGTAGACACGGTTGATTTATCGGAAAAGTTGCAGACATCCCAAAGCACAACCAAGGTGGTGGTGACCGATGGCGTGTTCAGCATGGACGGTGACATTGCGCCGCTGAAAGATTTGCTTCGCTTGTGCGAGCAACATGGCGCTTGGCTGTTGGTCGATGACGCACATGGTTTTGGCGTGTTGGGCGACAGTGGCGCTGGTGTGTTGCAGCATTTCAATCTGCGCTCCGAGCAGTTGATTTACATGGGCACGCTGGGCAAGGCGGCGGGCGTTTCTGGTGCGTTTATCGCTGCACATGAACATCTCATCGAATGGATGGTGCAACGTTCGCGTCCTTACATTTACACCACGGCATCTGCGCCTGCGCTGGCACATGCATTGTTGACCAGTTTGCGACTGATGTGTGCAGAAGAGGGGCGCAGACGCAGGGCGCACTTACAGAAGTTGATTCAACAACTGTCCGCTGCACCCGTGCCTGCGGGCTGGACCTGCATGGCATCAACCACGGCCATTCAACCCATTGTGATCGGTAGCAACGAGAAGGTGTTGCAAGCTTCAGCGGACTTGAAGGCGCAAGGTATTTGGATCAGCGCGATTCGCGCACCCACAGTGCCAGTGAACACCGCCAGGCTTCGCATCACTTTGTCTGCGTCCCACACCTGTGAAGATGTAGACCGACTGGTGCGGGCTTTGACGTTTGAAAGCATTTCATGAACCAGTCAATTCCAGCCCAAGCGTTTTCGTGTTTCGTCACCGGTACGGACACGGAAATCGGCAAGACCTTGGTGTCGTCTGCGCTGGTCCATGTGCAGGCACAACGCGGCTGGCGCGTTGCTGCCATGAAACCGGTGGCCGCCGGTGCCGAATGGCGTGATGGCCGTTGGTGCAATGAAGACGTGGATGCGTTGGCGGCCTGTGTGTCTGTGAAATTGCCCCCAGAAATCACCACCCCGTATTTGTTCCAAGCACCTGCTGCGCCGCATATCGCAGCTGCGTTGGAGGACAAGGCCATTGACCCCCAGCATGTGTTGAATTGCTTCAACCAGGTCAGGGCGCAAGCGGATGCGGTGATCGTTGAAGGTGTGGGTGGCTTTTGTGTGCCTTTGAATGATGGCTATGACACGGCTGACTTGGCCAAAGATTTGGGCCTGCCGGTGGTGTTGGTGGTGGGCATGCGACTGGGGTGCATCAGCCAGGCTTTATTGACGGCAGAAGCGATCAGAGCCAGAGGCCTTTCATTGAGGGGTTGGGTAGCCAATACGGTTGACCCGCAGATGCTTTACCTGCAGGAAAACACCGATGCGATTGCGCAAAGAATTGGGGCCCCGTTATGGGGATGCATTCCCCGACTTGAGGTGGCGGATGCAGCGGCAGCGGCGGCTTTTTTGATGGGGTCAGAGTTATTGGGGTCAGATACCAATTAATTTAATTGGTATCTGACCCCAATAA
>CANGZG010000103.1 GCA_947458415.1 Comamonadaceae bacterium
AGCCAGGCGCTCTCGTTCTTGTTGCAATTGGTTTTGTGCTTGCCGTGCGTGGGCCAAGGTCTGTTGAGCACCGCGCCATGATTCCCAAGCTTGTTGCAAGCTGTGCGAATCGACACCAGCATAGGCATCGAGCAGTCCGCGAACGGCGCTGGGACGGGTCAGGCTTTGCCAAGCATGTTGACCGTGGATGTCCACCAAATGGTCACCGACATCGCGCAGTTGCGCGGCGGTGGCCGCACTGCCGTTGATCCACGCGCGGCTTTTGCCTTGGGCATCCATGCTGCGCCTGAGCAGCAATTGTTCGTCAGCATCAAAGCCGTTGTCTTGCAGCCATTGCACCACGCTCCCACTGACTTGAAATTCGGCGCTGATCTCTGCGCGCGCTGCGCCTTCACGCACCACATTGGCATCGCCTCTTGCGCCCAGCACCAATTGAAGCGCATCGATCAAAATAGATTTACCCGCGCCGGTTTCGCCGCTGAGCACACCAAAGCCATGGGCGACTTCCAGCTCGAGTTGCCGCACGATGACAAAGTCGCGCAGGCTGATGCGTTGCAAACTCATGAACCTCCCTCGTTCCAGTGCATTTTTTGTCTGAGTGTGTCAAAGTAACTCCAGCCTCGGGGGTGGAGAAAAACCGCATGGTGTTGTGATTTACGCACTTTGACTTGGTCACCCAGCGCCAACGAGGCCAAGGATTGCATGTCAAAGTTGGCGCTGGCGTCACGGCCTGCCACCAACTCGATGACGATCTCGGCCGGGTCGGCCAGCACCAACGGGCGGTTTGACAAGGTATGCGGTGCAATGGGCACCATCACCAAGCCGCCCAGCGAGGGTTGCAGCAAAGGCCCGCCAGCTGACAATGAATAAGCCGTGGAACCGGTGGGCGTGGCGATGATCAAGCCGTCAGCGCGTTGGTTGGCCACAAAATGGCCGTCAACGCTGACCCGCAATTCAACCATGCCGGCGGTGGCGCCTCGGTTCACCACCACATCATTCAATGCTTGCGCTTGAAACACACTTTCGTTGCCGCGCCAAACATGGGCATGCAGCATCACGCGATGGTCTTCTTCGTAATCCCCATTCAGCATGGGTTCGAGCTTGGCTTCCAGTTGGTTCAATGCGATGTCGGTGATGAAGCCCAAGCGCCCTTGGTTGATACCGATCAGCGGTATGCCATGCGGCGCCAATTGGCGGCCAAACCCCAACATGGTGCCGTCGCCGCCCACCACCAGTGCCAGATCGCATTCCCGACCGATGCCTTGCACGTCCAGGCTGGGCGCAGCGTCCAGACCCATTTGTTGCGCAGAGTCTTGTTCTAAAAACACCTGTGCACCGAGTTGCTTTAACCATTGGGTGAGCGAGGTCAACACTTGCCGAGCTTGGTCAGGCGGCGCGTTGTTGAACGCGGAGTGGTGTTTACCGATCAAGGCGATTTGGCGGAATTTCAGGCTCATGGGCAAATTACATCATTAAAATGAGCCGAAAGGATGACCATGCTCGATGACCGTGCCAAGTTGCTGTTGAAAACCCTGGTTGAGCGCTACATAGCCGATGGCCAACCGGTGGGCTCTCGCACCTTGTCCAAAGCCAATGGCATCGAATTGTCGCCCGCCACCGTGCGCAATGTGATGGCGGATTTGGAAGAACTGGGCTTGATCGTCAGTCCTCACACCTCCGCCGGACGCATTCCGACTGCCAAGGGCTACCGCTTGTTTGTCGACACCATGTTGACCATCAACCGAGGCGAGATGCCAACCGCTTCATTGGCGCCGGAACAACCCCAACGAGTCATCGCCAACGCCGCCAGTTTGCTTTCCAACTTATCGCAGTTTGTCGGGGTGGTCATGTCGCCACGAAGAGGATCGGTGTTTCACCACATCGAATTCTTGCGACTGTCTGATCGACGCGTGCTGGTCATCATTGTGTCCCCTGATGGCGATGTGCAAAACCGGGTGATATTCACCGACACCGATGTCGCGCAGTCGCAATTGATCGAGGCATCCAATTACCTCAACACGCATTTTGTGGGCATGGCCATCGACGAAGTCAGACACCGATTGCAAATGGAAGTGGAAACACTGCGTGGAGAGATAGCTTCACTCATGCAAGCTGCGGTGCAATTCAGTTCGGAAGCCATGCGATCGAACGAAGACGAGGTCGTGATCAGCGGTGAGAGAAATTTATTGTCTGTGTCAGATTTTTCCAGTGACATGGGGCAATTGCGCCGCGCCTTCGATGTGTTTGAGCAAAAAACCCAACTCATGCGCTTGTTGGACATGTCCAACCAAGCCGAAGGTGTGCGCATTTACATTGGCGGTGAGAGCCAGATCGTTCCATTCGAGGAGCTTTCGGTGGTCAGCGCCAATTACGAAGTCGACGGGCAAGTGGTGGGCACGTTGGGCGTGATCGGCCCCACCCGCATGCCCTACGACCGCATGATTCAAATCGTGGACATCACAGCCAAGCTCGTCAGCAACGCGCTCAGCCACAAGTAAACCGGCGCTGAAACTGCATGGCAGTTGTCAGCACTTGCCATCAGCGTTACACCTTGCCCAAATAATCGCGCTTGCCAATCTCCACGCCGTTGTGACGAAGAATGGCATACACAGTGGTCACATGAAAATAGATATTCGGCATGGCATGGTTCAACAAAAACTGCATGCCTTTGTAATGGGTTTCCACATCCCCGCGTTTGGTGACGATGTCTTTGTCCTCGGTGCCGTCGATTTGCGCTGCAGTGAACCCTTGCACAAAGGCCATGGTTTTGGCAACCCGTTGCTGTAAGTCAGCCATGCTGACTTCGTTGTCTTCATAAGCGGGAATGTCTGCGCCCGCAAGCCTGGCCACCACGCCTTTGGCGGTATCGCAAGCGATTTGCACTTGGCGAGTCAATGGAAGCATGTCTGGGTACAGCCGGAATTGCGTCAAAGCAGCTTCATTCCATTTCTTACTTTCAACATGGGCATGCGCTTTAGCAAGCAAATGGTTCAAGTTGGTCAACATGTTGACAATGCGCGGAACACTGGCTTGGTACATGGAAATGGTCATGGTTTGTCTTTCAGTCAAAGAGGTGGATCTTCTCATGTTCACCCAAATTGAATGCGTAAAATGGACTGCTTGGGCCCCTAGCTCATGCTTGGTTAGAGCAGCGGACTCATAATCCGTTGGTGCCGTGTTCGACTCACGGGGGGCCCACCAGGTTTTCGCTGGCCTGTTTGGGCGTGGCGGCATGTTAAGATGCGAAGCAGTGCGGCTGTAGCTCAGCTGGATAGAGTACTTGGCTACGAACCAAGGGGTCGTGGGTTCGATTCCTGCCAGCCGCACCATATTTACCTCTGCTTAGCGTGTTGTCACGCTAAGTTTTTTTTTGGAAATGATGCAACGCGTTTCGCGCTTTACATGCCCATCAGTTTTCAACCCATGTCACATTTTTTTGCATGACTCTCCAAGCCCAAGTGGTTGTCATCGGAGCCGGGGTGGTCGGCTTGGCTTGTGCCCGCGCTTTGGCTCGCCTTGGCAAAGAAGTCATCGTTCTTGAAAGAAACAGCGCATTCGGACAGGAAACCAGTTCGCGCAACAGCGAAGTGATTCACGCAGGCATTTATTACCCACCAGGCTCTCGCAAAGCGCAGTGGTGTGTCAGTGGCCGTCAGCGCTTGTATGCGTTTTGCGAGGCACATGGGGTTGAATTTCGCCAATGCGGCAAATTGATTGTTGCGACCTCCGTTGAACAAACACCGGGTCTTGAACAAATCCAATCGCGTGCCGTGGCCAACGGCGTTAACGATTTGGTCTGGCTGAGTGCGCAAGAGGCTAAGGCTTTAGAGCCGCAGTTGGAATGCGTGGCGGCGTTGTTCTCGCCTTCTACTGGCATCGTCGATTCGCATGGGTTGATGTTGGCTTTGTTGGGTGATGCAGAGCGTCACGGTGCCGTGTTGGCGTACAACAGCAAAGTACAAACCATGCAAACCACGCCCAACGGCATGGAAATCACTGTGGCGTGTGACGGACGCATCGAGGTTTTGCAGGCCAATGCAGTGGTGAATGCAGCGGGACACCAGGCCATTCCTTTGGCCAACACGTGTGAGGCTTTGGCCAAAGACAATTTGCCCAAAGCCTACTTGGCCAAGGGCAATTACTTTTCCTTGGCGGGTCGCTCCCCTTTTTCGCGTTTGATTTACCCCGTGCCTGAGCCGGGTGGGTTGGGGGTGCATTTGACATTGGACTTGGGCATGCAAGCGCGATTTGGGCCAGATGTGGAATGGGTGGATGTTGAAGACTATGTGGTGAACCCCCAACGTGCCGACGTGTTTTACGCGGCTGTTCGACGCTATTGGCCCGGCTTGCAAGACAACGCTTTGATGCCTGCGTATGCAGGTATTCGTCCCAAGATCACGTCTCAGCAGGGACCCGATGCGGATTTTTTGCTGCACACCTCCGAGCACCATGGCGTTCAAGGCTTGGTGAATTTGTTCGGCATCGAGTCCCCTGGATTGACAGCCAGCTTGGCGCTCGCCGACGAAGTGGCGCTTGCAGTCATGGCAGACCCACCCGCACGAGGCTGAGATGAATGAACAGCCCATCGCAAAAGGCATGATGTCGTGAGCAAAGCTTTCACCCGTGAACCGAATGCCGAAGAGGACGACGATGCAGGTTTGCCGCCGATTCCCTCTGGCGGTAAAAACTACATCACGCCGCAGGGATACGCCCGCATTCGCGCAGAGCTGTTGCAATTGATTGACGAGGAGCGGCCCAAGGTGGTCGAGATTGTCCACTGGGCGGCCAGCAACGGGGACCGATCGGAAAACGGCGACTACATCTACGGCAAAAAGCGCCTGCGTGAAATTGATCGGCGAATTCGTTTTCTCACCAAGCGAATGGAGTTGGCCAGTGTGACCGACCCCAGCGTTCACCACGGCAGTGACCAGGTTTTTTTTGGCGCCCAGGTGACTTATGAAAACGGATCGGGTGAATCGAACACCATCACTATCTTGGGCATTGACGAAGCCGACAGCTTGCAAGGACAAGTGAGTTGGGTCTCGCCAGTGGCGCGGGCATTGTTGAAATCGCGGGTGGGTGATGTGGTCAATTTACAAACGCCAGCCGGCATTCAAGCCATCGAAGTGACCCGCGTTTCCTATCCCCCGCCCGCCAGCCCACACTAGCCGATGGATCAGCTGTGCCTTTGCGAGCTGGCGCGTTTGGCTTGACTGACCGAGGGCAATCTTTGCAAACTGCCCAGCACACTTTCTAGGTGTGATGTGTCTTGCACCGCAATCAAAAAACGCAAGTCGGTGGCTTGCTTGCCACTGACCTCGTCGGCCATGCTGACCAACTTGATGTCGGCTTGGGCCGATGTGATGGCAGCAGCCACGCTGGCCAAGACACCTTTGCCATTGAGCACGGTGACCACAATGCCAGCCTCAAAACTTCTCACGGGTTCATCAGACCATTCCACCGAAATAAAGCGCTCGCTGTCTTTGTGCTGTAAACGTTGCGCAACATGGCAGTCTTGCACGTGAACCACCAAGCCTTCACCACGACCCAAATAGCCGACGATGGCGTCACCCGGAACTGGGTGACAGCACTGGCCGTAAGTGACCGACGCGTTGTCGCTGCCGTCAACCACCACGCCACCTTGCGACAAGGTTTCATGCGCAGTGAAACGCTCTCGGCTCAATAGCAAGGGGTCAGGGCGTTCACCAAGGTCTGCCAACAACGCCACCATGCGCTTGGCGACGATGCTGGCCACGCGTTTGCCCAGGCCCAGATCGGTCAGTAAATCTTCGCGGGTTTTGCTGCCCGTGAAGCGCAACAACCTTTCCCACAAAGATTTGTGTGCAGGGTCGTAAGCGGGCAAACCGACAAAACCTTCGGCGCGAAGCGCTTGTGCCAGCAATTTTTCGCCCAAGTCTTGGGATTCGGTTTGCGCCCGGGTCTTTAGGTAGTGCCGAATTTTGGACCGTGCGCGTCCTGTTTTGACGAAAGCCAACCAAGCGGGATTGGGGGTGGCTTCTTCAGCGGTTTCGACTTCAATCACGTCGCCATTGCGCAGTTCGGTACGCAGCGACACGGGTTCGCTGTTGATGCGCGCCGTGACCACATGGTCGCCCACATTGCTGTGCACAGCGTACGCAAAGTCAACGACCGTGGCGCCGCGTGGCAACGCCATGATGTGGCTTTTTGGTGTGAACACATAGACCGCATCCGGAAACAAATCGACTTTGACGTGGTCCCAAAATTCGGTGGCGTCGCGGGTCTCGTCTTGGATGTCCAGCAGAGATTGCAACCACTGGGTGCCTAGTCTTTCGGCTTTTTCGCTGGACTCGTGTGACTTGTACAACCAATGCGCGGCGATGCCAGACTCCGCCACCAAGTGCATGGCTTCGGTTCGCAGTTGAAACTCGACGTTGATGCCAGCAGGCCCAACCAGTGTTGTGTGAAGTGATTGGTAGCCGTTGATCTTGGCGATGGCAATATGGTCTTTGAATTTACCGGGCACCGGTTTGTAGAGTTGGTGCAGGATGCCCAGACCGGTGTAGCAATCCATCAGGTTGGGCAGCAACACACGCATGCCATAAATATCGGTCACTTGCGCAAAGCTCAAATGTTTTCCGCGCATTTTTTGGTAAATGGAGAACAGGGTTTTTTCTCTGCCAAAAATGCTGATCTGTAAATTGCCTTGCTTGAAAGCGGTTTCCACTTCGAGTTGGAGTTTTTGCAGCAGGTCGCGACGCCGGTTGCGGGCCCGCATCACCGCTTTTTCTAGCGTGGCATAACGCCAGGGATTCAAGTGTTTGAAGCTGAGGTCTTGCAGCTCGCGATAGGTCTGGTTGAGTCCCAGCCGGTGGGCAATCGGTGCGTATATTTCCAGCGTCTCACTGCTGATGGCTTTCCAACGTGCGCGAGGCATGGCTTCCATGGTGCGCATGTTGTGTGTTCGATCAGCGAGTTTGACCAAAATCACGCGCACATCGCGCGCCATGGCCAACAACATTTTTCGAAACGATTCGACTTGCCCTTCTTCTTGTGTGTCAAAGCTGAGCTTGTCTAATTTGGTCAAGCCATCGACCAATTCAGCCACCGTGGGGCCAAATTTCTCCAGCAAATCGGTTTTGGTAACGCCGCAGTCTTCCATCACATCATGCAACAAGGCCGCCATCAGCGCCTGGCTGTCCAGCTTCCACTCGGTGCATTGCAATGCCACGGCAATTGGGTGGGTGATGTAAGGTTCGCCG
Organism: Comamonadaceae bacterium; assembly: GCA_947458415.1. Taxonomy (GTDB): domain Bacteria; phylum Pseudomonadota; class Gammaproteobacteria; order Burkholderiales; family Burkholderiaceae_C; genus Limnohabitans. Next base: position 7,242 of record CANGZG010000103.1, read on the forward strand.
CTTCGGCGGGTCACACCCAAATGGGCTTCATCGGCGAATTTGTAAGCCCGTCGGACTTGCTCGATGCCTTCGGCGCTCAGGTAGTCCAATTTGGCGACCAACGAGGCGAAGCTGGCCGCTGCCGCATTGCTTGCAGGCGTCGGTGGAGCAGGGGGGTGTGCGACGGTAGCCATGGCCTAAATGTAGCGTTTTGCCCGCATCAGCGGTCAATCGGCCAAAAAAAAGCACTGCAGATGCAGTGCCTTGTGTGTGAAAAAAGCAATGGGCGATCAGCCGGGGACTTTTTTCAGCATTTCCAAACCGATTTTGCCCGCAGCGATTTCGCGCAAGGCGGTCACGCCAGGCTTGTTTTTGCTTTCGATTTTGGGGGTGTGGCCTTGGGCCAGCATGCGGGCTCGGTAGGTGGCGGCCAACACCAATTGGAAGCGGTTGGGGATTTGTTCTAAACAGTCTTCAACGGTGATGCGTGCCATGGGGTTGCTCCGGTTCAATCAAGTGAGGTTTAAGGCTTTGAAGATATCTGACCTGCTTTGGCGCTGCGACGCGTATTTGAGTCTTTGCGCATGGACAATGGCTTTGAGGTCAAACAAAGCTTTGTCAAAGAGTTGGTTGATTATAACGAAGTCGAATTCGTGGGCCTGTGACATTTCCTGGGCGGCATTTTGCAGCCTTAGCTCAATCACTTCGGGGCTGTCCTCGCCCCGGCGTTGCAAACGTGCACGCAACTCCTCCATGCTGGGGGGCAAGATGAAAATCAGCACCGCATTGGTGAAGAGTTTTTTGATTTGTACCGCGCCTTGGAAATCAATTTCCAAGATCACGTCCATGCCGTGGGCAATGCGTTCTTCGATCGTGGCGCGGGAGGTGCCATAGCGGTTGCCGTGCACATGCGCCCATTCCAGAAAAGCCCCGTCAGCAATCATGCGATCAAACGCTTCATTGCTGATAAAGAAATATTCGCGGCCATGGAATTCTTGACCTCGCGGTGCGCGGGTGGTGTGCGAGACCGAGGGTTGCACGCCAGCGTCAAGCTCCATCAAGGCTTTGACCAAGCTCGATTTACCCGCTCCACTGGGAGCGGCGACTACAAAAAGGTTGCCAGGGAAGTTTTCCATCATTCCAAATTTTGTA
>CANGZG010000104.1 GCA_947458415.1 Comamonadaceae bacterium
AGTTGATGATGTTCTTGTCAAACTGCACAGGCATGGCGGCGTTATTTTGGGCCGTGCCGATGTGGGCGGCCATGATGAAGATCTTGTCTTGGTTCACCAGTTTTTGCGCAGCCAACACCGCCCGCTTGGGGTCGTATCCCGAGTCTTCGGTCAGCAATTTCAGTTTGCGTCCGTGGATACTGCCCTGCTCGTTAAGTTCATCGATGCGCAACTGCATGCCGTTGCGAACCGCTTTGCCATAGCCGGCCAACGGACCAGACAAATCTTGGATGGTGCCAATCAATATCAGGTCTTTGCTGACGCCTTGTTGCTGCGCCCAAACCTGTGTCAGGCCGAGTGCCAGCAAAACGGTGAGCAGTGATTTTTTCATGAGAGTGTCTCCTGTGGACCGGGGGTCAATGGGTGGAAGTGCGGTACATCGAATCGATTAAATCTTTGTATTTGTGTTCAACCAATTTGCGTTTGAGTTTCATGGTGGGTGTCAACTCGTCGTCCTCGGCGGTCAATTGGGTGTCGAGCAGACGGAATTGTTTGATTTGCTCCACCCGGGCGAATTTGGCATTCACCTTGTCAATCTCCGCTTGGATCAGCGACTGTACTTCAGGGGCGCGGGTCAGGCTGGCGTAGTTCGAAAACGGCACGTCATGGTCTTGGGCGAATTTCTCCACATTGTCCAAATCGATCATGATGATCACCGTCAAATACGCGCGCTTGTCACCAATGACCACCGCGTCGGTCACATAGGGCGAAAACTTCAACTCGTTTTCCCATTCGCTGGGCGTGATGTTTTTGCCGCCCGCGGTGATGATGATGTCCTTCATGCGGTCGGTGATTTTGAAAAACCCTTGTGCGTCGACACTGCCGACATCGCCCGTGTGCAACCAGCCGTCGGCGTCGATGGTTTCAGCGGTTTTATCGGGTTGGTTCAGGTAGCCCATGAACACGTTCGGGCCACGGATCAACAATTCATGGGTGAGAGGGTCTACTTTTACCTCGTTGTACACGCAAGCTTTGCCAATCGAACCCGGCACGATCTGGTCAAACGGCATGAACGTGGATGCCCCACCCGACTCTGTTTGCCCCCACACTTCCAACATGGGGATGCCCAACGCCAAGTACCAACGCACCAAGTCGGGCGAAATTGGCGCGGCTCCCGTGCCCAAAAATTTGGCGCGTTGAATGCCCATCATGCGGCGCACATTGTTCAAACACGCCAGACGCGCCACGTGAAAACACAGCTTCAACCACAGCGGCACGGCTTGCTGCTGCAACACACGCGCTGCGACCGCGTGACCGCACGCCAAAGATGCGCGGTAAATCGCTTGTTGAAACGCGCCCGCCTCGGCAATGGCAATCGTGACCGCTGAATAAAACTTTTCCCAAACACGCGGCACCGCAAAAAACAAAGTGGGTGCAATCTCTCGGACGTTCTCGGGGACGGTGTCCGGGTTCTCCACAAAATTCAAAATGGCACCGCCGTAAATGCACGAGTACATGCCACCCAAGCGCTCGGCGATGTGGCACAAAGGCAAAAACAACATGCGTTCATCCCGCTGGTCTTGCGCCAAATAAAAGCTGTAGCCGCGCATGGCGTAGACCATGCCCGCGTGGCTGTGCATCGCGCCTTTGGGTTTGCCAGTGGTGCCCGAGGTGTAAATCAAAATCGCCAAGTCCTCAGGGCGGCGGCTGACACGGCGGCGCTCGAACAAACCCGGTTGGCTGCGCTCGTGTTGTCTGCCTTGGTCACGCAGCGCTTGCAAGCTGATGACCATCGGGTCGCTGTAACGCGTCAAGCCCTCGGTGTCGATCACCACAATCAACTTCAACAGGGGCAACTGCCCGCGTGACATCAAAGCCTTGTCCAATTGCTCTTCGTCTTCGACAAACAACACCGTGGTGCGCGAGTCTTCGCACAGGTACTGCACTTGCGAGACCGCGTCGGTGGGATAGATGCCGTTAGAAACGCCACCTGCAGACAACACCGCCATGTCGGCCAAGACCCATTCCAATCGCGTGTTGGAGAGGATGGAGGCGCAGTCGCCCACCTCAAACCCGTTGGCCATCAAGCCCATGCTGATTTGCCGGACAGCTTCTCCCGCTTGTTGCCAATCCCAGCTTTGCCAGATGCCGAATTTTTTCTCGCGCATCATCAACTGCGAGCCACGTTGGTTGACCGCATTCCAAAAAATGTCGGTGATCGTGTCGCCCGGCATCAAGATGTCCGTGGTGCCTTGGAGTCTGCTGGTGTCCCATAAAACGCTCATGGTTTATCTCCAGGTTTTCTTCTTTTTCCAGCGCCGCTCATCGCGGGCACCAGCTTCCTTCAGCCCCAGGTAAAACTCTTTGATGTCGTCCTTCTCGCGCAAGCGTTCACACGTGTCTTCCATCACGATGCGTCCCGACTCCAACACAAAGCCATGGTCCGCCACATTCAATGCCATGTTGGCGTTTTGTTCAACCAGCAACATGGTGGTGCCGCGTTCGCGGTTGATGCGCAGCACGATTTCAAAAATTTCTTGCGTGAGTTTGGGCGACAAACCCAAACTGGGCTCATCCAACAAGATCATGTCGGGGTTGCTGAGCAAGGCGCGTGCGATCGCCAACATTTGTTGTTGCCCGCCCGAGAGCAAGCCCGCCGGTTGCGCCGCCCGCTCGCGCAAAATCGGAAAGTAGTTGAACGCGGTTTCCATGTCACGCGCAACGCCATCCTTGTCACTGCGTGTATAGGCGCCCATGACCAAGTTATCGCGCACCGACAACAAGGGGAACACCTCGCGACCTTCTGGCACTTGCACCAAGCCGCGTTGCACGATATGGGCCGGGTCCATGGCAGTGATGTTTTCGCCTTTGAACGTCACACTGCCTTTGCGCGGGTCCAATATGCCGGAGATGGTTTTGAGCACCGTGGTTTTGCCAGCGCCATTCGAACCCAGCACCGTCGCAATTTGCCCACGCTGCACACTCAGACTGACCCCGCGAATGGCACGGACCGGCCCATAGGCGCTCTCGACATTGTTGAGTTGCAACACGGTGTCGCTCATGCCGCCCCCACTTGATCGCGCTTGAACGCGGTGACATCGAACGTGCCGCCCAAATACGCTTCGATGACTGCCGGATGCGACTGCACTTGCGCGGCGGTGCCCACGGCCAACACCTCGCCTTGGTTCATCGCCAACACGCGGTCGCTGACCTTGGACACCAAGCTCATGTCGTGTTCCACCATCAGCACAGTGATGCCCAAATCTTTTTGAATGTCTTGGATCCAAAACGCCATGTCGGCGGTTTCTTCGACATTCAAACCGGAAGACGGCTCGTCCAACAACAACAACTTGGGTTCGGTGCACAAAGCGCGCGCGAGCTCGACCACTTTGCGAATGCCATAAGGCAAGCCCGCCACCATGGTGTCACGGTAGTGTTGCAAGTCCAGAAAATCGATCACTTCTTCCACCTTGCGCCGCGTGGCCATTTCTTCGGCGCGCACCGACGGCAAAAACAGCATCTGCTGCCAAAACCCGGTGCGGCGGTGCACATGCCTGCCGATCAACAAGTTGTGCAACACCGATGCGTGTTCAAAGAGTTCGATGTTTTGAAACGTGCGCGCGATGCCCGCCGCAGCCACGGCATGCGCAGGCATTTGGTTCAAGGCCTGACCTCGGTAGGTCAAATGTCCCGTGGTGGGCGTGTACAAACGGCTGATCAAATTGAAGACCGTGGTTTTGCCCGCACCATTGGGGCCGATCAAGGTGAACACTTCGCCTTCACGCACCTCGAAACTGACTTGGTTGACCGCCAACACACCGCCAAAGCGAACGCTCAAATCGTGGGCGCTGAGAAGGATGTCGCTCATTTGAGTCGGTCCGATTTCTGAAAACTTTTTTGACGCTTGAACATGCCTTTGCGGTAGAAGGGAAACAGTTCAAACCAGGTGCGTACCTTGAGCCAACGTCCATACAAGCCCATGGGCTCGAACATGACAAACGCAATCAGCACCAAGCCGTACACCACCGACTGCAAACCCGGCGCTTGACCGATGGCAGTGGGCAAATAGTCTTTGCCCAAGGTGATGAATTGCGGCATGGTGATGAGAAAAATCGCACCCAAAAAAGCACCGTGCACCGAACCCAAGCCGCCGATCACCACCATCAGCAACAAATCGATGGACTGCAAAATACCGAACTGTTCAGGGCTGATGAATTGCATTTTGTGGGCGTAAAGCGCGCCGCCAATGCCTGCCAGCGCCGCCGACAACATGAACGACAGCGTTTTGTAATAGGCCAAATGGATGCCCATGCTTTGCGCTGAAATTTCTGAATCACGGATCGCCACCAATGCGCGGCCCGTGGCACTGCGCAACACATTGAGCACGGCCAAGGTACACACCACGGTCACGCCCAAACACACCGCGTAAAACGATTCGGCGTTGTCCACCTTCCAACTGCCCAGCACCATGGTTTTGACATGCATGCCTGCGTTACCGCCAGTCACGCTTTCCCAACGCGCCAAACCCTCTTCCACAATGAAACCAAGCGACAACGTCGCGATACCCAAAAAGATGCCTTTGACCCTGAGCGCAGGCAAACCCACCACCGCCCCGACCAGCGCGGACAAGCCTGCGGCCAACGCCAAGGTCAACGGAAACGGTGTGCCATGCGCAGACAACACCGCCGCCACATACGCACCCACGCCCATGAACGCGGCATTGCCAATCGAGAACAAACCAGTGAAGCCCGCCAGCAGCATCAGCCCCAAACCCATGATGCTGTAGATCATCACAAAGGTGAGCTGTGCCAACCAGTATTCTTCTAACCACCACGGTGCTGTGACCAAACCCAATAACAACGCGCTGTACCAAAACACATGGCCGCCATGGCGGGCCAATTGGATGTCTTGTTGGTAGCTGGTTTTGAAAATGAAACGCATGGCTCAGACCTTTTTGCGCAGGTTGTCGCCAAACAAACCATTGGGCTTGAACACCAACATCAGCAACACCACCACATAAGCGGCCACGTCTTTGAAGCCCTCGGGCAACCAAAACCCGGACAGCGATTCGACCACGCCAATGAGGATGCCGCCGACAATCGCGCCGGGCAAACTGCCAAAGCCACCCACCACCGCCGCAGGGAAAGCCTTCAGTCCGATGAAGCCCATGTTGGCATGCACAAACGTGATCGGGGCGAGCAACAAACCCGCCACCGTGGCCACCACCGCGGCCAGCGCCCACACCAAACTGTTGAGCCGTTTCACCGGTATGCCCATGTAATAAGCCGCCAATTGGTTTTGCGACGTGGCCTGCATGGCAATGCCCACGCGCGAATACTTGAACATCAAATAGAGTGCCCCGCAGAGCAATGCCGTCGTGGCCATCACCACCAGTTGCGTGGCCCCCAAAACAACACCCCCCCAATTGAACGACGTGTCTGCATACGGCACAGGCAAGTTGTGGGTTTCGGTGCCAATGTCGGGAATCATGGTGACCAAACCGCGCGCCACATAACCCACACCAATCGTCAACATCACAATGGCAAACGCCGGTTCACCCAACACCGGGTTGATGACCACCCGCTCGATCAACCAACCCATGCAAGCCATGACCAACAGGGAAACCCACACCGCCACGGCGAACGGCCAACCCAAATACGACACACAGCCCAGTCCGGCAAATGCACCCAGCATCATCAATTCACCTTGAGCGAAGGTGACGGTTTCGGTGGCCTTGTAGATCAGCACAAAGCCGAGTGCAATCAGCCCGTAAATGCAGCCTTGGGCAACTCCGCTGAAGATGACTTGCAACACTTGCATAGGTGATGGAGAAAAAATGGGCCCGTGGCTGATGGCAGATTGTCAGCCCAGTTCGGTCACATCGATGCTAGGCATATCCCTGCATTGACACAGAGAAGCACGAAATCTAACCAATGCCTGCGACGATTGCAATCTGCATCCCTGTTCAATCCATCACCTCAAAGATCGGCTGTTCACTGCTTGCAACAGCGGGACCGCAAGCGGAATGAATTAAAGGCAATCAATACAAACAATTACCAAAAAAACCCATAAATGACTAAACTCGGCCCCAAATTACAACAGAAAGAGGTATCCCAAAAACGTTGTTGTCACGAAGTGAGACTGCCATGCCCGCTCTGGTTCTCAAGGCGATTTCCGCCCATGCCAAACCGACCCCCCAGGACACCACGCTGGGCGTGGTTCAACCCAAACCCCTCACCCCCAAGTTGATTGTCAAGGCCAAAGCGGGCCATTTTTACCGCTTGGTCGATGAATCCACCGGCGAGGTGCTGCACAACCAGACCCTGATCCGGCAAGGCCAAAACCTGCTGGTCATTGTCAACCAAGTGGAGGTGGCTGAACTGGTTGACTTCTTTGTGCTGCCTTCCTCTGACCACACCGGCAGGGCTGACGACATGCCGGGCTATTTGGTGAATCTCAGCAACAACCCGGGCAGCCCATTGGGAGTGATTTCAGCCCACTCCCCTCTGCACTCTGGCAGTGGTTTGCACAATGTTTGGTGGCAACCGGGTGTGCCGGTGGCTCATACGCTAGAGCCACAGGCGATCGGTATCTCCGCGGTCAGCGCACTGTCGTCTGCGTCAGTCACTGGTTTGGGGCTGGGCGCGACCACCTTGGCGACCGTCGCAGGCGCGTCGCTTGGCCGGTCTGAGGCAGGCGACACACCCGCAGCAAATACCCATGCCATCTCTGGCAAATTGTTGGCAGGCGAAGTGAAAAACAATGGCAACGGCGACCTGGTCATCGATGCATACGACAGGCAGGGCAGGAAAATCGGCAATGCCGTGGTCAATGCAGACGGCAGTTTCGAGATCAAGCTGAGCCAAGCCTACCAAGGCTTGGTTGTCTTGAAGGCCTATGACAAAGACACCAGCAACAGTGATGTGCCTCTGCATTTTGATGAAGCCAACAACAGCGACAAAGCATTGCCCACGTTGTTGGCCGTGTTTGAGATGTCTGGCACACGCATCGCTGACGTGAAAGTCACGCCGCTCACGCATGCCGCCAGCTTGAAAGCTGGCATTTCGCTCAAAACCGATGGAACGCCTGAGATACCGCCCGACCTCAGTGCAGCCAAGGTCAGCGAGGCCAATGCGTTGCTGGTCAAAGCCTTTGGCATAGGCGCAACTGAATTGATCACAGCCTACGTAGATTTGACCGAAAACAGCCCGGGGGGCACAGCCAACCCCTACGGTGTGGTGCTCAACCTGTTCTCGCAACTCGAGAACAACGGTTGGTCGATGCAGGCCATCCAAAACGGCATCCATTCCGATGGCACGCTGAGCGCAGACTTGAAAAAAGCCTTGAACTTGGCAGGCGCCAATGCCTGGCAAACCGCCGACAGCGATCACAGTGTTTTGCAAAACGCGATCAAAGACAAGATCAAAGCGTTGACGAACAACGACTTGGTCACCGATTGGGTCACCATCACCGGTGAATTCACCCAAAACAAAACACTCACTGCAAGCCATGGCCAAATCCAAGACAGCAATGGCATGCCCACCAGTGCGAATGCATTCACATACCAATGGCAAGCCTACGACAGCCAAGCTGGTCATTGGAAAAACATACCCAACGCGAATGCAAGCACCTTCACGCTGACCCAAACGCAGGTGGGTAAAAAAGTCAGGGTGTTGGTCGGATACACAGACAACGCCGGCAACGAGGAAACCTTGAGCAGCAAACCCTCGGCAGTGGCGAACGTCAATGACCCGCCCACCTCACAAAACAAAACCCTCCAACTGATGGAAGACGGTAACCATGTGTTCAGCATCCAAGATTTCGGGTTTTCGGACATGGACGGGGACGGGTTTTTGTCGCTGACCCTGAAGTCACTGCCCAACAAAGGTCAATTGAGATGGAATGGTGATGAAATTCTCTCGGTTGGCAGTGGGGTGGTCATCGACCCGCAGGATATTGAACAATTGGTCTTCACACCAGATGCCGATGGAAACGGTGACGGCTATGCATCATTCACGTTTGTGGTGACCGATACCGGGGACCTGATCAACCAGAGTGCACCAACCAGTGCAGACACTTACACCGTGACATTGAATGTCAAACCGGTCAACGATGCACCTGTCAACACGGTCAGCCACTCCCGGTTCACTGCCGAGGCAAACATTTCCAACGACGGAGCGAACAACGCCAACCCAACGCAGCACACAGTCAACATCACCGGTTTGCAAGTGGTGGATGTTGATGCAGGCACTGAGCCGATCAGCGTCACCCTGTCTGTCACCCAAGGCGCCTTGAAAACCCTTGGATCAATTCCAGGCGTGACAGTTTCAGGTGGCGACAGCCAAAGCGTCACCTTGACCGGCAGTTTGAGCAGCGTCAACAGTTGGC